>WGBH01000133.1 GCA_015494435.1 Thiotrichaceae bacterium
GGCTGTTATCTGCTTCTTATTTTATGGGTGTCTTGTAATGTCGACTTATTTTATGGGTGTCTTGTAATGTCGATGGGTGTCTTGTAATGTCGTTGATTTCATGCAAAGCTCAAACAAACCATCTTTTAAGGGCTTTGTGTGAACAGTTATTCAGGACAGAATTAGCAGACACCTACAAAACATTTTTAAAAGACTTTACCTGACCAACTACCTGAATCAATATGTGAGAATTTTCCATAGGATTTTTTGTTAATCTTTTCAGTTCCAGGAAGTTTTTCACCACAGTAAGGGCAAAAAATTACTTCTAACATCGTGGTCCATATTGGATCACCTTCATTTTCCAAATAATGATTTTCTTCAAGATCAGATTCTGATGCTTCTCTTTTGATATAGAGAAGCCATGAAAATTCTGGATCTTCATCTTTAGAAGATTCTAAAAAAACACCTTCTGGAAGATAATTACACTCATGAGTATTATTATTCATTTGTTTGGGTATATTTTATGGTAGCCTGAAATACAATGTAATACATTAATATGCGAATAACTCTTGCAAAATATTGCATAGTTTAATTTGAGTATTTTCATCAATTGAACCTAACTTTTTTACCAATCGACTTTTATCAACCGCTCTAATTTGATCTAAAAGTATCAACCCTTTTTTACCTTTAAAATTGCACTCAATCCTACATGGGAAATCGAAACCCCCGGTAGTCATGGGAGCAACAAGAACGGTTGATAATGCAGCCATTTCATCTGGTGAAATAATAACGCAAGGCCTTGTTTTGTTTATTTCTCTGCCTTTGGTTGGGTTTAAGCTAACGAGCCAAACTTGAAAACGAGAAACGGATAGCATTACCACTCCAGGTCATCATCTGATGTTAATGTAGCATCTAACCACTCATTGTCAGTTTGTTCTGTTTCCTGACTTGTAAGAATTGCATCAATAGCTTTTTTCCATCCGTCTCTTGGCTTTTTGCTAGGCGTAACAAGAATGCCTTGATTTACAAGCTGGATATCAAGTTCTTTCCCTTCAAGGTGGGCTTGCTCTATCAGTGGCTTAGGAATTCTTATACCCTGAGAATTACCAATTTTAACTAAATGTGCCATTGTGCTACCTCGATAAATAAATGTACATTATGGTAATTATAATGTAATTACCATAAATTAACAAAAATTTGCAAAGAAGCATTCTTTAGGACCACATTCTTTAGAGCACATTCTTTAGGACAGCCATAATTTATGCAATATGTTTGATTATTGTACAAATATATTGCATACTTTGTAAAACCAGCCGGTAATAAAGATTAAAAGGAGTTAATCCCATGCCAACCCCGAGAAAACAGCAAATCAGCCTATCTGACACACCCTTTTATCATTGTATCTCTCGCTGTGTCAGACGTACATTCCTCTGTGGTACTGACAGTGCTACAGGAAGGGATTATAGTCATCGAAAACAATGGATTGTTGAACGAATGGCTCTGTTATCCAGAATATTTGCTATTGAGGTCTGTGCCTATGCGGTGATGTCCAATCATTGTCACACCGTACTGAAAGTAAATGCACCGCTGGCCCAAAACTGGTCAGATGAAGAGGTGATTCAACGATGGGAACAACTATTTTCCCTGCCGGTACTGGTGGAGCGCTATCTTAGTAGCCAATGTCACTCTGATGCTGAGCAGAACAAAGCCAGGGAAACCATTAACCTACTCAGAGAACGATTAATGGATATCAGTTGGTTTATGCGCTGTCTAAATGAGTATATTGCCCGTAAAGCCAATGCTGAAGACCAGTGTACCGGCCGGTTCTGGGAAGGCCGCTTTAAAAGCCAGGCTCTGCTGGATGAACAGGCTATTCTTAGCTGTATGGTCTATGTCGATTTAAACCCTATCAGAGCTGGTCTGTGCGATACCCTGGAACAATCAGACTATACCTCCATTAGGCAACGTATAGAAACGCTGACTGAAACAACTAAACCATCACCCCAATCCTCATCACAAATAACCCCAACCATTAAACTCTCAGCCTTTATCGGTAGTTCACTTAAAGAAAACGGTATTGCCTTTACACTTACGGACTATCTTGAATTAGCTGACTGGACCGGTCGAATCGTCCGGGAAGATAAACGGGGCTATATAAAATCCACAACACCCGCCATACTGCAAAAATTACAACTGGATGAACCAACCTGGATGAATACTGTTCAGGGGTTCTCCAAAGGCTTTTATTCCTTTATTGGACCGGAACAGCAATTAAAATTACTCTGTCAGAAACAGAAC
>WGBH01000134.1 GCA_015494435.1 Thiotrichaceae bacterium
TATTCCCGAATACTTTCGGGGAACTGTCCCGAAAATCGGGATACTCTTACAAAATATTTAAGCTGTTTAGTATAAAATCATAAACAATATTTTCTACTCAGCAAATTTATTACCGTCTTTGAAACGAGCATTTGTGCCTAATTGTTTTTCAATACGCAACAGTTGATTGTATTTTGCAATACGATCTGTACGACTCATTGAACCCGTTTTAATTTGCCCGGCGTTAACAGCTACTGCAACATCAGCAATAGTTGCATCTTCAGTTTCTCCGGAACGGTGCGAAATAACACAAGTAAATCCGGCACGATGCGCCATATCAATAGCATTTAATGTTTCGGTTAAAGTACCAATTTGATTTAATTTTATCAAAATTGAGTTTGCAGAACCCTCCTTAATTCCACGAGAAAGATAATCTACATTAGTTACAAATAAATCATCACCAACAATTTGACATCTATTGCCCAATTTATCAGTTAGTAATTTGAAACCTTCCCAATCATTCTCAGCCATACCATCTTCAATAGAATCAATAGGGTATTTATCTATTAACCCAGCAAGGTATTCAACTTGCTCTTCTTTGTTACGTTTTGCACCGTTTTCACCTTCAAAAATAGTATAATCGTAAACACCATCTTTATAAAACTCTGATGCTGCAGGGTCAAGGGCAATGGTAACATCTTTGCCCGGAGCGTATCCGGCAAGTTCAATTGCTTCAACAATAGAACTTAACGCATCTTCTATACCGCCTAAAGCAGGAGCAAAACCTCCCTCATCCCCTACGGCTGTACTCAAGCCACGCTTTTTCAATACAGCTTTTAAGCTGTGAAATACTTCAGCTCCCATACGAATAGCTTCATGAAAACTCGGAGCTCCTACCGGACGAATCATAAATTCCTGAAAAGCAATAGGAGCATCAGAGTGTGCACCACCATTGATGATGTTCATCATCGGAACCGGCAATGTATTTGCATTTGTTCCGCCAATATATCTGTATAATGGAAGCTCTACATACTCAGCAGCAGCTTTTGCCGTAGCCAAAGAAACACCCAAAATGGCATTTGCCCCTAAATTTTTCTTTGTTTTCGTACCATCAAGTTCAAGCATTTTGTTATCAATAGCCACTTGATTGGTCGCATCCATACCGATTAATGCAGGAGCTATTTTATCGTTCACATTTGCAACGGCTTTTAAAACACCTTTTCCCATATAACGGGACTTATCACCATCTCTTAATTCAACAGCTTCATTTTCACCGGTGGATGCACCTGATGGAACTGCTGCACGACCCACAATTCCAGATTCTAATTCTACTTCTACTTCAATAGTTGGATTACCTCTTGAATCCAAAATTTCTAATGCACTAATTGCTTTGATTTTCATTTTAAATTGCGTTAAATTAATATTATATTATATTTATTTCTTATTTTAATAATCTGGGTTTAGGGTAGTTGAATAAATCTAAAATCTATTTTTTACTCGACTGATACATAATCACTTCTATATCTTTTAAAGTAATCAGACCTGCCGATGTCGATTTTTCAAACATTTTTTTAACCACTTCAATAAATTTTTTTAATTTTTCCTCTGTATCAATAATCTCTATTTTTATGGGTAAATCATTTGATAATGCAAATATTTTTGCAGTATGAACTTTGCTATTAGCTCCGTACGACATAATTCCGCGAATAACCGTAACACCTGCTAAACCGGATTTTTTAGCTGCATATACAATAGCCTCATACAAAGGACGAAAATTATATTTTTCTGTTTCTCCTGTATAAATTGCCAATAACTTTGTTTTTTCGTTTTCGTCCATTTTTACTATAATAATTTGATTGACAAGATACCCAAATAAGTAGCCATTAAACCACCAATTAAGCTAAATGACATGTATAAAGATAAATACAGGAACTGCTCCAAACGCAGCATTTGAATGCTTTCAAAGGCAAATGACGAAAAAGTGGTAAACCCGCCACAAAATCCGACCGCCAAAAAAAGCCGCCACTCAGGACTTAAAACACTTCCACGCTCAAAAAGTGCATAAACAATTCCTATTATAAAACTTCCAAGTATATTCACTGCTAAAGTGCCATAAGGGAAACTTGCTCCAAACTTGTCAGCCAACATTTGTTGAACCATGTAGCGTGATGTACTTCCCAAAAATCCACCTGTTCCAATAATAAGTAAAACTTTCATTATTCTCTTTCTAAATGCCCAAACTCCCCCTAATTTAAAAGACAAACAAAAGTAGCTAAATCTGTTTAAACTATACATGATTTTTAACATGCTTTTGTGTTAAAATATGTTAAA
>WGBH01000135.1 GCA_015494435.1 Thiotrichaceae bacterium
CCCTCTATCGGATAATTAGCCAGTCTGCTTGCTATAAAAATAAAACATATAGATAATTGAATTTAGAGTAATTAGTTGCTTTTAAGCTTGCTCTATCAATAAAAATAAAAATAAAAATAAAAATAAGAGAGTGCCATCATGTTAAATGAACACATAGCAAAACTATTGTTTTGTGGTGCGTGTTTAACTTTATTTCCTAGCCACGCGGATTATATAAGTGCTGGCTTAGATCGATATAGTTATGAAAGCACCCCAGAAACATCCTACAATCCTCCTTCGTATTCTGAAACAACTTCGGCTTATTTTGCTTCTGCAGATAAGCAATTAAGTATGCTGGATATTTATGGTGGTTATGCAGATAATAACTTTAATACAGAACCAGAAACTAAAAAGCCATGGCAAATACGCTTGGGTCTAAAAAATGCTATTTCTTATTTACAACAGAGTAATTTGAAGCATAAAGTAGCAATAAAAGGGGCTAATGTTAGTAATCAGCAGCTTGTTAACACAGCTCATTCTCTTTTGGATTGGAAGGGTTCTTATACCCCAGAAGCAATGCAGGATAGCTTTTATTTAAAAAGCTTGTCCCAAGGTGAACAAGATAAAAGTAAATTCACTGGATATTATACTCCGATTATTTCAGCCCGCTTAGCACCTAATGCAGAATACCGTTACCCTATTTATCGTTCACCTCGTTCCATTAAACGACGCTTATCTCGTGCAAGGATTGCAATGGGAGCATTGTCGGGGCAGGGATTGGAAATAGCATGGACAAATGACCCTGTTGGTCTGTTTTATGTTCATATTCAAGGCTCTGGGATTATTCAGTTGGCGAATGGTGAGAGAAAATCGTTGAAATTTGATGGTAGTAATGAAAAGCCTTTTCGAAGTATTGCTCAGCAGATGAAAAAAAGAGGTTTAATTGGATCCAATCCAAGTCGTAATGCGATTAAACAATGGTTGGAGAGTCATCCAGAAAAGATGGATGAAATATTAAATATTAATCCGCGTTATATCTATTTTAACTTAAATAAAAACAGTACCACCATCACTGCATCAGGTACTACTATTATTACAGGGCACACCATTGCGGTGGATACTGACTACATTCCTTTTGGTGCGGTCATTCTAGCAGAAGTCCCTATTATTAATAGAGAAGGACAAGTGATTGATCATCAATGGCGATTATTATTTTCTCAAGATAGGGGGAATGCAATTAAGGGACCTGTTCGTATGGATATTTATACAGGTGTTGGTGAGGCAGCGCGAGAGAAAGCGAATAGCTTAACGGGGTATGGTAGAGCTTATTTATTATTACCAAAATCAGATTATGATAATGCAGTAACAGCTTGAGGCTTATTCATCAGTAAAAAAATAAAAATGAGCCGTCCTTGGCTCCCAATCAGTTTATTCCATCAATAATTGAGCAAAACATCCTTTGCTCCCGACTGGTCGTTCCTCAATTGCTACTTAAGAGATCATTTTCTCTGTAAGCTCAAGAACTCTCATTGATGCAATGAAAGATAATGAAAATAGCATAATAGTGAAAGCCTGAAAAGCTAAACGGAGGTTGATTGTAGATGAATTGACATAACACAATGATTGGGTCTGAAATCCCTCAAGATTGTAAATTAAAAAATTATTTTTTACAAATAATGGTAAGGAAGTTCCAAGTAATGAACTCTCTATTAGCTTTAGTTGAGGGAGAGTTGATTATTCTATCCTCTTTCTTTGAACCAATAAATTTACCCATTCTAGTTGCCCTTTTACTCTGGATTGAATTCTCTCAATCGTTGCGTAGAATAATAACTATGAGTCGCTTGGGATAATCCAATTAAAAAAAAATTATGTAACATGGGTAATTTTATTATTTGGAAGTTCCTAAGACGGTTCCAAATAACTTATTTCAAGAGTGAAAAAGCAATCAAATGAGTAAATTAACAGCAGAGCAACGCCATAACGAGCGTATGAAACGGACTAAGGCAATTGTTGACAAACGTATTGCAGAAGCACAGCAACAGCAAGGTGTTTTTATTCTTCTGACAGGTAATGGTAAGGGTAAAAGTTCATCAGCTTTTGGTATGGTGGCACGCTCATTAGGACATGGGCAGAAAATTGGGGTGGTTCAGTTTATCAAAGGTCGAATGGAAACAGGTGAGCAAAACTTTTTTGAGCAACAGCCGCAGGTTGACTTTCATGTAATGGGAGATGGTTTTACATGGGAAACGCAAGATTATAAAAAGGATAAAGCATCGGCACAAGTAGCTTGGATGGTAGCAAAAAAGATGTTGCAAGATGAAAGTTATGATTTGATTATCATGGATGAAATGACCTATATGTTTAAATACGATTATTTAGATTTAGATGAGATCATCGAAACGATTAAAGAACGTCCTAAAATGCAAAATATTATTATCACAGGACGAGGTGCAAAAAAACAGCTCAAACAGGCAGCAGATACCGTCAGTGTCATTATGGATGAAAAACATGCTTTTAAAGCGGGCATAAAAGCACAAAAAGGTATCGAATGGTGAGCAAAACCGTATTATGTCCTGCTGTTTTTATATCTGCCCCTGCATCAGGACAAGGTAAGACGACTATTACCGCTGGATTAGCCCAATACCATCATAATCAAGGTCGTAAAGTACGTGTTTTCAAAACAGGTCCAGATTATCTTGATCCTCTTATTTTACAACGTGCCTCGCATTACCCTGTTGAACAAATCGATCTTTGGATGATGGGTGAGGATTATTGCCGTCAAGTGTTGTATCAAGCCGCTTGTGAAGCGGATTTAATCCTAATTGAAGGAGCGATGGGATTATTTGATGGTGATCCTAGCAGTGCAGATCTGGCTAATTTTTTTAATATTCCCATTGTTGCTGTTATTAGTGCCAAAGCAATGGCACAAACCTTTGGTGCCATTGTATTAGGATTGACCTTATACCGTTCTGATTTAAGCTTTACTGGGGTGATTGCCAATGGTATTGGAAGTCAACGGCATCAGGATTTAGTAGAACAAAGTATTCCTGAGACTATTGATTTATTAGGCTGTTTTCCGAGAAAAGAAACGATGGAATTACCGCACCGTCATCTCGGTTTAATTAATCCGAATGAAATCGAAGATTTTGAACAGCGTTTGGAAAAACTGGCAGATGAAATTGCATTAACGCATCTTAAGAATTTACCATCTCCTGTAGAATTTACCAGTGTGATCAATAAATATACTAAACCCGAGTTAATAGGTTGTAAAATAGCTATTGCTAAAGATGAGGCCTTTAGTTTTATTTATGCTGAAAATATACGTTTATTGCAAGCATTAGGCGCTTCTATTGATTATTTCTCTCCCTTGTATGATGAAAGATTACCAAACGTTGATGTTTTGTGGTTTCCAGGAGGATATCCTGAATTGCATAAAGAAAAATTACAAAATAATGTCGTAATGCATCAAGCAATCAAACAGCATTTTGATGCAAATAAAAAAATTTTAGCAGAATGTGGTGGAATGCTATACCTACAAAAAACATTAACAGGGATTGAAGGGGATTGTGTCAAAATGGTGGGCTTAATTCCAGGAGATGGACATATGCGTAGTCGTAGCGGTTGCCAAGGAATGCAAATAGCACGCTTACCAGAAGGTGATATTCGGGCTCATGCACACCATCATTCCCGCAGTGAAAATACACTAGAACCTATTGCCCATGCTAAGCGTGCCACACACACTGCACCTGGAGAGGCGATTTATCGTAGTAAAGGTTTAACTGCTTCCTATTTGCACCTTTTTTTTCCTTCCAATATTGAAGCTATTATTCGATTATTTTCTCATAGTTAATTCCCTTGAAAAAGATAAGTTAAATATTTTTTCAAATCATCTAGACTGATATTTTTTATAATAGCATCAATATTTGTTTGTTTAGGCATCACTTTGCTTGTTGTGTAGTAGAATTTATAAACAATTATAAATATAAATAAAGAGTCTTCTGACTATTTATGATAGCGTGTTAATGAATTTAACGAAGACTATTAGAA
>WGBH01000136.1 GCA_015494435.1 Thiotrichaceae bacterium
ATTTATATAATACAACAGTATGCCTTTGTTATTGTCCTAGTTGGTTTATTTGTGTCTGTTTTTGGCACCGATGCCGCCAGAAAAGTTGTGCTTCCGCTTGTCCTGCTTTTCTTCATGATTCCACTGCCGGGTTTTTTATATAACACTCTGTCCGGTCATCTGCAGCTAATATCATCAGAGCTGGGTGTTTATATTATTCGGCTTTTTGATATAAGCGTGTATCTTGAAGGTAATGTTATTGACCTTGGTGTATATCAGTTACAGGTTGTTGAGGCATGTAGTGGACTGAGGTATCTCTTTCCATTGATGACGCTGGGTTTAATGATGTCGTATATGTTTAATTCGACATGGTTTAATAAGGCGATTCTTTTCTTCTCCACTATTCCTATCACTGTGTTAATGAACAGTTTCAGGATAGGTGTTATAGGTATATTGGTAGAATACTACGGCATCTCGATGGCAGAAGGCTTTCTTCATGATTTTGAAGGCTGGATTGTTTTTATGGCTTGTATCTCTGTGCTTATTCTTGAAATGTGGTTGTTGAATAAGTTGTCTAAAAGAGATGTTCCTTTCTCTGAGGTTTTTAATCTCAGTCTCATAGAACCAGAAGCGCCTAAAGTTAATAATTCGCCACCTACCAGATATATACCGAAAACGATAATATTTGTACTTCCGGTTTTAGTAGTCGGCTTGGTTGCAACAATCTTGACAGAAAATAGGCAACACGTGGTTCCGGATAGGTTGCATTTTAGCCAGTTTCCTATGACGACTGAAAACTATGTTGGTAGAAGAGAGGCATTTTCTTCTGATATTATTGATGCGTTAAACTTTGATGATTATTTAAACGCTGATTTTAATGAAAAGAAGGCTGATGGTGCATATAATATTTATATTGGATATTATGATACGCAGAGTGCGGATAAGGTGCCTCACTCACCAAAAGCCTGTTTGCCTGGTGGTGGTTGGGTGATTACCGATAGTGATGTTGTTAGTTTTACAATTAATGACAATGAAGCTGTAGCTGCGAATCGTGTGGTAATTCATCAAGGTGACAAAAAGCAATTGGTTTATTACTGGTTTAAGCAAAGAGATAGATTAATTACCAGTGAGTATCTGGTTAAGTGGTACCTTCTCGTTGACTCCATCTCAAAAAATAGAACGGATGGTGCGTTAATACGGTATGTCACTCCTATGGATCAAAGTGAAGATTTGGATTCTGCTGAAAAACGGTTAAAGCGGTTTATTGCTGAAGTAAGTCCAATAACAAAGCAATACGTGCCAGACTAAAATTGTATTTCAAAGCCGTAAATATAAATGAACAACGCTGAACTTAGTTTTTATTTAATTGTTGCTATAACGTCTATGGCAATCTGCATGGCTATAATTCCCGTAATGATGCGTCTTGCGCCTTACATAGGTATGGTGGATTGCCCTGATGAGCGTAAGGTTCATACCGCTGCTGTTCCACGCTCTGGCGGAGTAGGGATTGTTATTGGTATTCTGATCCCTTTGATCATATGGTTAGATTATTCTAGCTTTAGCGTTTCATTAATCACTGGTTGTACCATCTTATTGGTTTTTGGTGCGTGGGATGACGCCAGGAATATACGACCAATATTTAAATTCATTGGGCAATTTCTGGCAGCTATATTTGTTGTGTATTATGGTGAAATTTATATCATTCATTTGCCATTTTTTAGTTACATTGATTTACCTGAATATTTTGGTAAGCCGCTGACAGTTGTCGCCATCGTTGGAATGGTAAACGCATTGAACTTGTCTGATGGGCTTGATGGCTTGGCTGGCGGTGAAGCTTTGATTTCACTTGCGGCAATCACATACCTGGCGTACCAATTTGAGGGGACTGTCGCTATACTTTTAGCGGCTGCTACTATAGGTGGTATTTTTGGCTTTTTACGCTTCAATTCCCACCCTGCTCGTATATTTATGGGTGATTCTGGTAGTCAGACGCTTGGGTTTGTATTGGCAGTGTTGGCGGTATATTTGACGCAGCAGGTAAACTCACTTGTTAGTCCGGTTGTTGCGCTTTTGTTGTTGGGGTTACCGGTTATAGATAGCGTGGTGGTGTTTTTTTTGAGGGCTAGACGAGGTGATAGTCTTGTTGTTGCTGCCAAAGATCATTTGCACCATAGGTTATTGGCTTTGGGTTTTTATCATTATGAGTCAGTGGTCATTATTTATTCTATACAGATCATACTGATCTTTAGTGCTGCTTTATTTCCGTATGAAAGTGATTTATTGCTTTTTAGTATTTATATGGGTGTTTGCCTGTTAGTTTTTTCTGTTATCACCATTGCTGAAAGAAGAATGTGGAATGCGCATGGGGGTGGGGGCAATGCGGCTGTTTTTTTGTCGAGTGTGCTTAAGAATAATCAAACTTTAAAAGTTATCCCATATCAGGTGCTGGTTTCTGGATTGTCTTTATTTGTAGTTTCGGTAGCAATTATGTCTACTGATGTCCCTGTCGATTTAGGCGCATCAGCGCTCGTTTTATGTCTATTATTATTTGGAGCGATAACGATAAACTGGCTTGGCCATATTTTATATAGGTTGTTAATGTTCGTTACAATCGGTTTTTCAGTATATCTGCTGTCTACATATCCACCACCCTGGTTACTTGAACAAGTTAGTTTGGTTTATTTGTTTTTTTTAATAATTACTATTTCATCATTTATAACTGTACGTGTTGCTACCATTGATCAATTTCAGATCACACCTTTGGACTATTTGGTCGTTATAATGGCTATCATCGTCAGTGTGGCTCCAGGTATTGAGCATGGAGCCTCAAGTGTGGTTTGGATGGTTGTTCAGATAATCATTCTATTTTATGCATGTGAATTAGTTATTCAGAATATGACAAGTCATTTTAATCGCTTTACTGGTTCAGTAGCATTGGCGCTTGCACTGATTGCGTATAGAGGTTTGATTTAATTGTGTTTTTTATTACAGTATGTATGTCGTGCGTTGATAACTTACAGTTTATTTGATGCCACATAAATCTCAAAAGCGTCTATAATTCAACCATGTTTTTTCTTAAAATCTTATAATTCAAAGAAGTGTCATAATGTCAATGAAAACAATAGCCTTTCGGTTAATACTTTCTTACTTTTTAGTGTCTTTTTCCATGCAGGCGATTGCTGAAACTGTTATTGGTTCTACAAAAGCCGTGCCAGGCTCCGAATCGTATTTAATCGGTCCTGGAGATATTTTAAATGTTTCGGTGTGGAAAGAGGAAGGTATGCAGTTGGAGGTGCTAGTTAGGCCAGATGGTGAAATTACTTTTCCACTGGCTGGTGAAATCAAGGCTGGCGGCCTGACAACAAGGCTATTATCTGATGAGCTTGTTAGAAAATTAAAGAAATATATACCGAATCCAAATGTAACAGTTAGTGTTATAAGAACTGTGAGCAACAAGATATATGTTATTGGAAAGGTTAATCGTCCGGGTGAGTACACCGCTACAGGATATATGGATGTATTACAGGCTTTGACGATGGCAGGTGGTTTAACTCCCTATGCTGACTCCGATAAAATTAAAATTATACGGCGCACGGATACAGGTACTAAAATGAAATTGTTTGATTACGATGAGGTGGTTAGCGGTGAGCGCCTGGATATGAATGTCATTTTAAAGGCAGGCGATACGGTTGTTGTGCCGTAAATAACTCTATTTGTTTTTTGCTACTAAGAATTCGTGTTTGCAGTTTCTAACATATATGGAGTGATTTGGATCTGCTTCGTATTTTTTTATGCGTCAGATTTATGTGCTAAAGAATATTTGGTTGAAGCAGATATTGATGCGCGCTCTGAATATAATAGCAATATTTTCTTAACGAATCTCCCGCATGATAGTACTAAGGGTGTAATTGTTACGCCATCGTTATCAGGAGTAGTTCAAGAAAAAAATTGGGATGCTAAATTTGGCGCTAGAGTTAGAAGCCACAATTATTCGGATAGTAACCTTGATAGTAATGACCAGTATTATGATTTTATAGGTAGGTATATTGCTGAGCGTGATATCTTTTCTTTGAATGTGAATTATGATTTAGCGAGTAATTTGAATTCCACGTCGACAGATTTTGGTGTTGTCGGCCGTAGAATTAACACTAAAAATCAGAGCATTACTCCACAATATACACGGTTATTGAGTGAGAGAGCTGTTTTAATGCTTTCTTATACGTATAGGGATGTCGATTTTCTGGAGGCTGAAAACACCGGGTTTACACCATATATAACCAAATCAGGTTCAGGATCATTGGTATATGATCTAACGGAAAAAGATAAGTTAACTATTGGTTTATCGATGGTTGACTACACAAGTAAAAATGAATTGGTGACGTATAAACTGTTTTCGTCTCGTATTGGTGTTGAGCATGAGTTTTCTGAAACATTATCAGGGGATTTTACGCTAGGGGTTTCCAAGCGAACGTCGACAAATCTACAAACGTTTTCATATGATTTTCTGGGGCAACCCATTACGATTAATCAGGTGATTGATGCAAATGATCGTGGTTTGCTTCTTGATGTTGGTGTAAAGAAAGTATTTGAAAGAGGTCGAATTGAGGGAAGGGTTAGTCGTGACAATGTGACTGATTCGTTTGGTGGCTTAAATGAGATAGATCGATTTACAATAAACTATATTAATAAATTATCCTCTATATGGAGGTATAAGATTAGTGGGCGTTTTGAAGATATTGCATCTATAAGTTCAGATTCAACTGCCACTGATCGTAGAAATTTTTTCTTTGAGTCAATTGTATATTATTCTATTAGTGGAAGCTGGAACGTTAATGCATCCTATCGTTATATTCAAAGAAAGTTCAAAAGCGATATAAGTGGCGATAGAGCTCCCCACTCAAACAGGATATTTGTTGGTGTGACCTACAATTTCTCACCGTTATCAACATTTTAGATACAGATAAACTATTATTAATAGGCTTTATTTTAAGGTTTTAGCTATGGATGAACAAGAGCAAGAAAAAGACATTCAAGACTACATAGTTGCTGTTAGAAAAAGAAAAACGGCAATATTTTCGATATTTTCTGTAATTATATTCATTACTGTATCTGTTGCATTTTTGTTGCCGGCTGTATATAAATCTAGTTCCACAATTTTGATTGAGCAACAGGAGATTCCGCCAGAATTAGTTATGTCAACAGTGACAAGCTATGCTGCAGAAAGAATCCAGACAATTCAAGCTCGTGTAATGTCGAGAACAAATTTGTTGAAAATAATTGATAAATTTAAATTGTATGAAAATGAGCGGAAGTTTGAGACAACAGAAGAAATAATTGAGAAGATGCATGAAGATGTATCGATGGACATCATTAGTGCAGAAGTTGTTGATCCACGGACGGGTAGGCCATCGTCTGCCACAATTGCCTTCACGCTAGCGTTTAAGGGAGAATCTCCATCAGTCGTGCAGCGTGTCGCTAACGAGTTAGCTTCCTTGTATTTAAATGAAAACCTGACAAGCCGTGCGCAGAAAGCGTCAGAGACGTCTATTTTCTTCAAAGAAGAAACCGTTCGTTTAGGTAATCAGATTGATAGCTTAGAAAGTAAGCTAGCTTCTTTTAAGCAAAAACATGCCGATGCGCTGCCAGAACTTCAGCAATTGAATCTTAGCGTATTACAAAGGAAGGAATCAGAATTAGCAACAATTGATGCCAGTTTAAGAACCTTAAACGAAAAAGCTTTCTATTTAAACGGTCAACTTGCGCAAATTGACCCAGGTAACCCGGCTGTGCCGGGGGCTTCTGATAGATTAAAAGTAATACAGGCAGAGTATGCCTCACTTCGCTCCAAATATTCTGATGAACATCCTGATGTTATTAGGTTAAAAAATGAAATAGCCTCTTTAGAACAGGGAACTGGCATATCAAATAATGTTGATGCGATTGCAGAAGAGTTAAGTCGGCTTAATGCTGAATTGGTGCTGAAAAAACAACATTATACTGTTGACCATCCTGATATTATTAGTTTACAAGAGAAGATTAAAGCATTAAATGGAGAACTGTCTGCAATTAAAAGTCGGCCTGTTGATGAGCATTATAAAGAGCATGCTGATAATCCTTTATATATTACTATTGAATCACAAGTTGCTGGTGTGAAAAGTGAGATTAAATCAGTAAAAATGCAGCGTGAAACAATCCTGAAAAGTATATCTGAACTTGAAAAGTCACTATACAATGCCCCACAGGTGGAGCGTGAATATTTAGTATTAAAAAGGGATTATGAAAATGCTATTAAACGTTATCAGGAAACAAAAAATAAGCAAATGCGAGCTGATGTTGCGAAACAGCTGGAAGCAGAGAGTAAAGGTGAGAAATTTACATTAATTGACCCTGCGGCGTTACCAGAAAAACCTGTTAGTCCAAATCGACCTGCAATTATCTTTTTAGGATTAATTTTGGCCTTAGGTAGTGGTTTAGGTTTTGCAATAGTTGCTGACGCTATTAGTGGAACTGTTCATGGGGCAAGAAGTGTTAAGCGATCACTGGGGGCGTTGCCGTTATCTGTAATACCTTATGAAATGAATCTGCAAGATAGAGTGAAATCCAAACGTGTTAAAAAGCGTATTGTTATTTTATTTATAGCGGTTATTGTCTTCGCATTACTATTTATTCATTTTGTTGTGTCTCCGCTTGATGTTCTATGGTTCAGAATATTGCGTAAAATTGAGATATTAATGGCATAATTTAATACATACTTGAGATTGGTTCGATGGAAAAAATACAACAAGCATTAGAAAGGGCGAAACGACAAAGAGAAAGTGCTGATAAGAACATGGGCGTGCGTCAAAGTCATGCAGAAGATGTGCAGTCGATTATTTATACTAGAACTCAATCGATGGAAGGTCATTCGGAAACTCAGCGAGAAAATCGAATTTTAAGCGCGATGGGGCATAGCCAGTATGCTGATGCATTTAAAATACTATCGACGCAAGTTATGCAGCGAATGGAGGAGCATCAATGGTCTTCACTTGCTGTTACTAGTGCTGGTGAAGATGAGGGTAAAACAACTACGGCAATAAACCTAGGTATTAGTATTGCTAAAGAGATTGAATATACAGTTCTGTTGGTTGATGCCAATCTCAGAAGCCCAGAGCTACACAAGTATTTTGGAATAACGCCAAAAAGGGGCTTAAGCGATTACTTGCAAAATGACGCTGAGTTAGCTGATTTATTGATACGACCTGGTGATATAGATCATTTTGTTATTCTGCCCGGTGGATCGCCAATTATGAATTCAACCGAAATGCTTGGCTCTCCGAAAATGTGTTCACTGGTTGAAGAGTTAAAAGACAGATATCCAAAACGTGTCATTATATTTGATTTGCCGCCGGTGTTAAATACCGCTGATACGTTGTCATTTGTACCTTGTATTGATTGCGCGTTAATTGTTGTTGAAGATGACACCGCTAAAGAAACTGAGCTAAAGCAAACGGTTGAGCTGTTATCGGTAACAAACATTATAGGCACAGTATTGAACAAAGCTAGATATTAAATATGAATCATTTGATAACGCCATATAAAGGCGAGCTGGTTAATTTATTATTGGATGACTCTGATGTTGAGCGTATAAAAATAGCATCAGAATCTTATCCACCTGTTTTGCTTACACAGCGTCAAAAATGTGATTTGGAGTTGTTGGTAACTGGTGCTTTGTCGCCGTTAACGGGGTTTATGACACAAAAGGAGTATGATTCAGTAATAAACAACACTTCATTAACGGACGGCACGGTTTGGCCAATTCCATATTATCTTGATTTAACTGAAGAGCAGGCTGGCACAATAAATGTCGGTGATGTTATTGCATTGCGTGATATTGAGGGTTTTATGCCTGCGGTAATGACCGTAGAAAGCAAATGGGAGCCAGATAAAAAATTAGAAGCAGAAAACATTTACGGAACCACTGACGTAAAACATCCAGGTGTTGACTACTTGATGAACAAGGTCGGTGATGTTTATATTGGAGGCCGAGTTGATGCAATCGAATTACCTTTCAATTATGATTTTGAGGCATTGCGTTTTACGCCTGCAGAATTAAGGCAGCATTTTGAAAAGTTAGGCTGGCGTTCAATTGTTGCTTTTCATACAAGCAAGCCGATGCATGCGGTGCATTATGAGATGACTATGCGTGCATCAAAGCAGGCAAATGCTCATGTATTGATTCATCCGGTTGTTGGTATGAGCAAGCCTGGTGATTTGCATTATTACTCTCGTGTGCATTGTTATGAAGCAATATTAAAACAATACCCTAAAGGTCATGTGGCGCTAGCGTTAATTCCTATGGCGATGCGCATGGCGGGCCCTCGTGAAGCACTGATGAATGCCATTATACGTCAAAACTATGGTTGCACTCATTACATAGTAGGTACTGAGCATGCTGGGCCTCCTAACGTTAGAGATTCTGGCAAGCGCTTTTATTCAACAGGTGCATCACAGGAATATACAGATAAATACAAACAATCACTTGAAATAAAAATCATCAACATGGAAGAGCTATGTTATGACGAAAGTAAAAAGCGATTTATAACAAAAATTAATAATCAAAAAAGTTTATGCAGTAATGAGTCATTCTCAAATTCTCGTATTTTAAATTCGTTACTAAATAAGGAAGATATTCCTGATTGGGTTACATATCCAGACGTCCTGAAAGCGTTACAGAAATCTTATCCCCCTCGATCCAAACAAGGGTTGACATTGTTTTTTACGGGATTTTCAGGCTCTGGAAAATCGACATTGGCGAGAATTATTTATGCTAAATTTATTGAAGAAGGTAAACGATCAGTGACGTTGCTTGATGGTGATGTAGTCAGGCTGAATCTATCGAGTGAACTAGGGTTTTCGAAAAGTGACAGAAATACAAATGTTCGTAGGATAGGTTACGTTGCTAGTGAAATCACTAAGAATCGTGGTGTTGCCATTTGTGCACCTATTGCACCTTATCGAGAGATTCGACGTGAAGTGCGCAGAACGATAGAGGAATATGGAGTATTTATTGAAATACACGTATCGACCTCAATTGAAGAATGTGAAAATCGCGACAGAAAAGGATTATATGCAAAAGCCAGAAAAGGAATAATACCTGAATTTACCGGAATAAGTGATCCGTATGACGTTCCGGAGAAGCCGGAAATACGAGTAGATACTAAAGGTGTTAGCCCACTTCAGGCCGCGCAGGATATATATCTATACCTGATTCGCGAAGGCTATATTGAGTAG
>WGBH01000137.1 GCA_015494435.1 Thiotrichaceae bacterium
AGGTGAGTATTGTTAATTGTTCTCCATAATTTACCGTACTCGCCTCACTAAAATACGGCGTGGTATGTGACGGCGTATTCCATTTTTCCGACCAGTCTTTATCTGGCGTAACTATAAGCCAGCCACCAAAACCTTTGACGCTTTTCATGTTGTCAGCATCAGGAACAGGCCGCCCATCTTTTGTTACCCAACCCTCATATGAAACATTTGCTTCATAATTTGCATATGATGCAGTTGATAATATGACTAATAATAAGATTTGAAGAAATCGCATTATTTTCTTTAAGAAGCTAACGCCTTCTCACCTGCAATTTAAAGGGGCATATTTTTGCTGCTTTTTTAGCAAAACAAGTACCGCTTTGAATTGTCCATGTGCAGCTATTTGTTAGATGCTTTTTACTGGTTAAAGTGATTTTTAACATATTCGACTAGCTTTGGTCCCTCAAGTTTGTCTGTAGCAGGATTTATTCTTACATAAAACTCTGCATTATCCAAATAGCATGGAGATCTAGACTCCTTGCACTTAACCACAAGAATATTTCTTTGGCTCACATTAACTAATTTGTATTCAATGTACGGATAAAACCCCTCTCCAATCCTAGCCTTGATTAGGTTTTTTATATGAAGTAGAATTTTATCGCTACTGCCTTTATGAAACTTATCTATTTCAATATCCATTCCAGTTAGCTCTCCGTTATCCGCAACGCCAATTAAAAGCACTCCGCCTTCCGTATTCATCAGAGCAACAATGGTTTTTAATGCTGATAACTCAATATATTTTTCCTTGGTTTTCTTTTTTACATCAAGACTCAATGTCTCTTTGAATTCTATATTCTTCGACTCACCTTTTCTGATGAGGCTATGTATTTCATCTGAATCTGTGAGACCGCCAATAGCTTCAAGCATACTATCTAATTGCTCCAGAATGGAGCTTGAACTAGTTGGGTTTAGCGCCAACTCACTATCAAAACTATCAATTGCTTTTTTTAGATCAACTAGCTTACGTTGCGTGAATAGTATCTTTTGTTGATCATCAAGAGATGGCAAGGCAACTGTTGCTTGTTCTAAATCCCGTTTATTGAGATGAGAAATAACTGCTCCAGATGTTAATGACTGGAGTACAAGTCGCCCTAAATCTGACCTAAAAAAAGCAGCTACATATTCATTTATTGCTTTTACTCCAAGCACTACCTGAAAGTAATTATGTGGTTTGATTGTTGCATCTGAAATATTTGTCAAAACTGGTGAGTTGCCAATCTTTGGGATATATATGGAGTTTTCTTTTTCTGTAAGAGTATCACCATGTCTCGCATAGTTAATTTCATTAGCTATCTCGCCAATAGAATATTCCTCATACGCTTTGTACTGAGTTTCAAGCCTTTCTATTTGCTGCTTAATTTTGACACGATGAAACCCATAAAAAGATCTTTGATTAACTTCCTTTCCTCCGCTTAAATCAGCAGCCACAGTTCCAGAATAGTAATTTCTTGCTACTTGTAATGCTTGAGATTCACTCAATAGCTCTGCGAGAAACACCACATTAGTTTTCTGCTTGATAATCAGAACAAAAACAGGTGTGATTGATGTTTCTGGGTGTAAGATTCCTTCTGGCGCATTAAATATTGCACTTACAAAGCATCCTTCTGAATTTAATTTATCTTCTAGCTTTGAGCCTTCTGAAGAACCAAAACAGGAAGGCTCAACCAGATATAACCCCATGCCATTTTCATTGAGAAACTTTAGTGACGTTAGAATCTCTCCCCAATTTTGACGTATTTTTAGTCTGCTATTGCCGAACTCGTAATCTTGCCTCTTGGTCAATCCAAGTGGAAAGTCACCGAGGATGAAATCAAATTTATCACTTTCACTAAGTTCACTAACCCAATCAAAGCCACCAGCAACATGAAAGGATGAGCCTGTCGCTTCAAAAACAGAAAAATTTGAGATGGAAATTTTCAAGCGTCTTTTAGCATTCATCAACTCCATTAGCTCTTTGACTAATGTAGCCACTACGCTTTTTTTTTCCGATTTATCGAAATTTCTCATAACTTTCCTTGCATCTAACGCTTGAACTCAGTTGACCATAATACAGAGCGAAGCGGCGTATTATTGGTCAACTGCAGTGATTTGTTAGGTAATGGTTTGCACATGAGCTAAGGGTTTAGAATAACAAATGTGACTACTAGTGAAAATGCAAGACCGAACATAATATGAAATATATATTGCATGTAATGATACACGGGTTTTGCTATTGATTTTGAACCTCTTGAAATCATATCTTTTGCAGCAGCTTCCTCACCCTCATTGAATACTATTGTATCAATTCTATTTGCTGCTTCTAATTTGGTTTGTATTTCTGTGTGCAAGACAACGATGCCAGAAAATATTGTTAACAGAAAACAAACAAAGCTTGCAGATAACAAAAATAAATATTGTGGATCTTGAGGTACATAGTTGCCTTTAAACGCAATTAAAATTGATAAAAATGTTGTAGCTATAGTGATTATTATTTTAACCCATGAATAAAATGCTTCGTTACTTTGGAGACGAAGTCTTCTTGCTACATGTGAAGGTAATATTTCTTTTGTTTTCATTTTTATTACCTAACTACAATTCGACTCCCCAAAAGTTACTTTATAAAGGTAACTTTTAAGGTACATAATACATCGGCTTTCTTTTATATCAACAACACAGCACAAGATTAAGTGGCAAAACTGCATATTAAAAATATTCCTTTCTTTAAACACACCACTCATCACAACGTAAAATCCAGATCCACTTTTTCTTTCTCGACTATTTCCAGATCATAATCTGCATGATGCATTTTTAAAACCTGATGCAGCTCTTTTACCAGCAACGCTGTATCGATGCCGCTTGTTTTTAGTTTAACCACTACCGCCATATCCATATCGGTGTTGTCTAGCAGGTCTATCTTGTTGCCTTTGCCAGCTGCCAATAACTTCTGAATTTCACTCCAGCTTGATATGCGTTGTTTCGGGTCTTTTACCAGCGCCTGTTTTATGAATTCTGCCAGCCCGTCGGGGATGTCCGGCACCAGTGTTTTTATATCTTCCGGCTCTTCTTTGATGATCTTCTGCGCGATTGTCAGCATGTTTGATGCACGGAACGGTGTTTTACCGGTGAGCATGGCGTAGGCGGTTATCGCCAGCGCGTAGATGTCTATGCGGTAATCAAACGGTTTTTTCTGCAACACTTCCGGGGCGGTGTACAGGATGGTGCCTTCGAAA
>WGBH01000138.1 GCA_015494435.1 Thiotrichaceae bacterium
AGTTTAGATTTATAGATTTTCTTATACTATTTTATAGATATTTGTAGGTTTTTCTTGTCGGTCATATTCACTATTAAACTACCCTACCCATATGAAAAGGATAAATAAATGAGCATTAGTAACGAAGCGGTTGCAAAATTGATTTTAACTGCCATGCCTGAGGCAAAAGTAGAGATTACAGGTGATGGTTATAAGTATGAAGCTAAAGTGATCAGTAAAAGCTTTGAAGGTTTGAATACCCTAAAAAAACATCAAATGGTTTATGCAGCGGTTAACTCAGCAATTACCTCAGGCGACTTACATGCCTTAACGATTATTGCCCTAACCCCTGAGGAAGCCATCACGAAGAATTAACGTATTAAATGGATATAATCGAACCACTTTCCGAGCAAGAACAAAATACCATAATGGAAATTTAGATGTCAGTTTATACGACGGTAAGCAGAGCGGAATTAGAGCATTTTTTGCTTCAATATACTATTGGTGAATTGGTCGATTTTAAGGGTATTACGGCAGGAATGGAGAATACAAACTACTTCCTTAATACCACTAAAGGTCGCTATGTTCTTACCCTCTATGAAGCCTATAGCAAAGAAGAACTGCCCTTTTTTCTTGGACTAATGCAACATCTATCAGCACACAAGGTAGAAACAATCAAACCCGTTGCTGATAGAAAAGGCGAATTACTTCAGCATTTATGCGCTAAACCTGCTGCTATTATTGAGCGTTTACAAGGTGAGGCATTAAAGCAATCAGAAGTGAGCGTTGAGCATTGTCGTTTAATAGGCAATGCCTTAGCACGCTTTCATTTAGCGGGACAATCTTATTCTCCTCAGCGTGATAATGAAGATCGCCATTATTATTTATCCCCTAAGATAACAGGGCCGTTGCTATTAGCTTTGTCAAATGAAGATCAGCAACTTCTCAAACAAGAATTGGACTTTCATCAAACCATTAAGTGGGATCAATTCCCTTCAGGTATCACCCATTCTGACTTATTCTGTGATAATGCCGTCTTTTATAGTGTTGATAATAAACCTGTACTCAGTGGTATTATTGATCTGTATCTGGCTTGTTATGATGCTTTTATTTATGATCTCGCCATTATTGCCAATGATTGGTGCTTCGATTCCAATGATCATTTAGATCAAGAACGCTGGTTAGCCGTTTTATCAGCTTATGATAAAATACGCCCATTAGAGCGCATTGAGAAACAAGCATGGGTCACCATGTTACGCAGTGCCGCACTACGTTTTTGGATTTTACGCTTAGATCATAAGCTCCACCCACCTAAGGGTGAAATGGTTTTATACAAAAATCCCGATGAATATAAACTCAAGCTTCAAGCTTGTTTGCAAGATCAAGAAGAAATTATGCGAGTTATTAATTCATCTTTTTAGGAAATTGCCTTTCTTAAGCAATACGGAACACCCCATGCACACACTAGACGCACGCCGCTTACTTTGCCCAATGCCTGTTATTCGGGTACAACAAATGATAGAAACACTTCAAGCAGGTGATCAAATTGAGGCAGTTTGTACTGACCCTGGTGCCATGTATGATATTCCCGCATGGGCAAAAGTGCATGGACATAAAACAATAGAGATTCGTGAGCAAGATTATGAGTATATTATTGTGATAGAAATTGGTGCAGAAAGTGAGTGATATGCCCACTAATAAGGTAACTGATGCAAAGCTCGAAACGGATATTGTCACTATAAAATACAATAATCAACAGCGATATGAAGCAACACGTAAAGTCACCCTGATCGGTATGGTCATCAATATTTTATTATCAGTGGTGCAATTAATTGGGGGTGTATTGACGCATTCACAAGCATTAATTGCGGATGGTATGCATACACTGTCTGATCTTGCCAGTGATTTTGTGGTGTTATTTGCCTCTAAATTAGCCAGCAAAGAGGCAGATGAAGACCATCCCTACGGTCATGAGCGCATTGAAACAGTAGCAACGGTTGTTTTAGGAATGGCATTAGCAGGTGTTGCAGTGGGTGTTGTTTTAAATGCGATTGACCGTTTAATCCATCCTGAAAAGCTACTTCAACCCACATCATTAGCAATTCTTTTAGCATTAGTTGCGATTGTTGCTAAAGAAGGCTTATATCAATATACAGTTCATATCGCTAATAAAATTGATTCTAATTTATTACGTGCCAACGCATTGCATCATCGTTCAGATGCTCTTTCCTCTTTATTAGTTGCTCTAGGCGTTGCAGGCAGTGCGCTATTACAAATCCCTTGGTTAGACGCTGCTGCTGCTATTTTAGTCGCCATTATGATTTTTTATATGGGAGTGCGTTTAATTCTTGATAGCACCATGGAGTTAGTCGATACCTCTGTCGAACCCGATAAAGTCTCAAAAATAAGAGCATTTATTAGTAAATTAGAAGGTGTTGAAAACCTGCATTCACTGCGTACTCGAAAAATGGGTAGCAAGGTACTCGCTGATGTTCATATTCAAGTAAACTCTTATTTAACCGTATCCGAAGGACATTATAT
>WGBH01000139.1 GCA_015494435.1 Thiotrichaceae bacterium
GCATATAACACTTGCCGCATCATGCTGGCAATATTCGATGTGCTACCTGTAAAAGGGGAGCTGTCGGTTTTAAATTCCATAATCAATGACCATTTTTTATTTGTGCTTCTCTTGCTGTTTTTTTCGCTTTAACACGCGCTAAAGCGGCTTTAATTGCATCTGCTTTTGGATCGTTTGCGGATGCATCACCATTCGCTGCTTTTTTAGCTTTCATTGCTGCTTTTTTCTTTTGCAATGCTTCTTTATGTTTACGGCGTTTTTCATCACGCTCTCGTTTTTCGCGTGCTTTTCTAAACTCCAAAAATTCATGGCGTTTGCGTGATAAATCAGATTTTTTCAATAGTTTTTCCTGTGCGCGTATTTCAGATTTTGCAAAACGAAAATAACTCACTAAAGGAATATGACTAGGACAGACAAAATCACAGCAACCGCATTCAATACAACTATTCAGTTTATGCTCTGTAACCCGCTCAAAATCTTTCGCTTGTGTATACCAATAAAGCTGTTGAGGTAATAATTCAGCAGGACATGCTTGCATACATTTTCCACAACGAATACAGGGCATTTGAGGTTGTGAGGAATGAATGGAATGCACCTGTTGCAAGGATGCAATCGAGGCCACTAGAAAGCAATTACTCGCTTTTACCATCGGAGTATTATCATTAGCCAAGGTGATTCCCATCATTGGCCCTCCCATAATTAAACGTTGTGCCTTGCTAGTATAGCCACCTGCTTGTGCCACTAAATCACTCACAGGTGTACCAATTAAGGCTTCCATATTTTGCGGTTGTTTAACCCCATCACCTGTGATGGTGACTATGCGCGAAATTAGTGGCTCACCTTTGACAATTGCTTTATACATCGCATAACTAGTGGCGATATTATGGCAAAGAATACCTAAATCTAGTGATCTTCCACCAGCAGGCACCTCTTTACCTGTTAAGATTTTAATTAATTGTTTTGCTCCACCACTTGGATAGAGGGTAGGAATAGCGCAAACTTGTATTTTATCAAAAGATTTTGCGGCTTGTTGCATTGAAGCAATCGCCTCTGGCTTATTATCTTCAATACCAATTAAGCATTGTTTAGGATTGAGTAACTTGATTAAGATACGGATACTATCAACAATCTCATCTGCACGTTCACGCATCAAAAGATCATCACAAGTAATATAGGGCTCACACTCTGCCGCATTAATAACTAATGTTTCAATCCCCTGCTTTGCGGATGAATTGACTTTAACAAAGGATGGAAAAGCAGCACCACCTAGACCCACCAACCCCGCACTTTCTATACGCTCTAGTAGCTTAGCATTATCACATTGCTGAAAATCTTTAATCACTTCTAGTTGACAATCCCCCCAATCATCTTGACCGTCTAATATTAGCTCAATACATAAAGCTTCCAATGTTGAAGGATGGGGGACGATGTGCTTTTCAATGCTAGCAATTATCCCAGAACTTGGTGCATGTAGGGGGGAGCCTAATTGATCTTTATGCATTTGAGCAATCATTTGCCCTTTAAAAACATAATCACCTTTACTCACTAATAGTTCAGGGCTTACTCCAATATGTTGCTGTACGGGAATAATGAGACGTTTAGGTAGTTTAAGTGTTGCAATAGGTCGTGTGGTTGATTCTTTTTTATGAAATTCAGGATGAACACCGCCATGAAATTTCCAATATTTTCTGCTCATGATTTCGCCCTTTCTTTTGTCTCCACTACAACCTTAATTCCTTCTAAAGCACGCAGTGCAGGACTGGGTTCAGGGTATTTCCAAGTTGCAGGGGTTTCTTTGATTGGTTGCATAATAATACAATCAACAGGGCAAGGTGGGAGACATAATTTACACCCCGTACACTCTGAGGCAATTACCGTGTGCATATGTTTAGCAGAGCCGACAATGGCATCCACAGGGCAAGCTTGAATACATAAAGTACAACCGATGCAATCTTTTTCAATGATCACGGCTACGGTTGGAATATCCTCACCTTCTGCCAGCTCCTCATTTAAAGGCTCAGGTTCTATACCCAATAAATCAGCCAAAGCTAAAATAGTTGCTTCACCACCTGGAGGGCATTGGTTAATGCCTATTTCACCTTTAGCAATGGCTTCCGCATAAGGACGACAGCCTGCAAAACTACATTGACCGCATTGCGTTTGTGGCAATAAAGCATCAATTTTATCGGTAATCGGATCACCCTTCACTTTAAAGCGAACCGAAGCATAGCCTAAAACCAAACCAAAAAAAGCCGCAAGCCCCACCAGCACTAAGACGGCAGTGCTTATTTCAGTGATGATTGTCATGTTTTAATCAAACCCGTAAAACCCATAAAGGCCAGTGCCATTAAACCCGCTGTAATCATTGCAATAGCACTGCCTTGAAAAATCTCAGGAACATCAGAGGCCCTAATCCGCTCACGCATCGCCGCAAATAAAACCAGAATTAAAGTAAATCCCATTGCAGAACCAAAGCCATACAAACCTGACTCAATAAAGCCATTTGATTTTTGTACATTTAATAAAGCAACCCCTAACACGGCGCAGTTAGTGGTAATTAAAGGCAAATAAATACCCAAAACATTATGCAATAAAGGACTCGTTTTATGCACCACCAACTCTGTAAAGCCAACAATAGCCGCAATCACTAAGATAAAACTAATAGTTCGCAGATACTCCAAACCATTAGGTACTAATAGATAGGTATGAATTAAATAACTCATAATAGAAGAAAGTGTCAACACAAATACGGTCGCCAAGCCCATGCCAATCGCTGTTTCCAGCTTACGAGACACGCCCATAAACGGACATAACCCCAAAAACTGAGTTAGCACAATATTATTCACCCATACTGTGCCAATAATAATAAATAGATATTCAATCATAGAAAATTAGAGACAATGCCAAAAGAAGCTAACTAGTCTGACATAGCAAACTAAATAAGCCTAATTTATTAATAGAAATCTTTAACAGAATAGCAAAAAGACAACTCAAAAAGCCTTGACATATCTCACTATTCATCAACAACTTAAATAGAGAGAATAAATTATTAGAATAGAACTAGCAAATAACATTCATGTCATACTTCAACATGTCACGAAGGATAATTGACTGTTGAATAGGAGGACACTTAGCTCTCTTAAGCTCGACGGGGTTTGCAAACATCTGGACGGGTTTACAAAACCCGTCCAGTCGAGCAAGCTGTCCAGACAAATTACTAAAAAAACAAAATTTCTCCATAAAAAATCAAGGATAAAAAAACATGAAAACACAATTAATTTTGGCTAGTATCGTTTTATCAAGCGCTACTTTAATGCTAAGTGCTTGTAATTCCAATGCTGCTAGAGGAGCTGCTATTGGCGCAGCCGCAGGTGCTGTTGCTGGTAGATCAACAGGAGACCACAGTGATCGGCGGACTAGAGATGGGGCATTAATTGGTGCCGCAGCAGGTGCTATTTTGGGTAGTTAATTCACTGTAAACAACATTTTTTATACTTTTTACCACTGCCACAGTAGCAAAGATCATTACGACCTATTTTAGGCACAGGTTGTACCGCATCTAATGCAACACTTTGCTCTGCGGTCAGTTTTTCTATTTCACTGATAGCTTGACCATTGATGCCAACACTAGTGAGCAAGGTGGGGAGTAATTTCCATGCTTGATCCGCACTCATACTGGCATAACCTTCCTGTTGACTTGCGACCATTTTTTCGGGTTGGGAAAGTATCATTAATGCAAAAACTAGCATTTTAAGCATCATGTCTGCTTTAGAATCCTTCGTTTCAGAGGCTGTAATAGCATGTTCCCAAACATTTTTAAGCCAAACATAACCTCTAAGATAACCGATACAATATTCAATCAGTGCCTGATTTGCTCCTGCTTCTGTTGAATAATTACAAGCGCTTGGCAATACAATCATTTCATTTTGAAGTTGATCGTTTAATTCATTCCATAAACTACGGATATTAAAGGTAAAGACCTTGCCCAACTCAGGTGATTTAAAATCAGGTAGTTTGCTCTCTTTAAAGAGTAAAGGTTGCCATTCAACAGGGCTTAATTTTTCGGGTGAGGATACAATGGCAAGCACAAAACCATAAGTTTGATAATGTCCAATACTGCTGGCATTGATTTCTGCATTATCTTCAAATAAATCAGCAAATAATCCTGCCGAAAATTCAAATACTTCTGACATATAAATTTTCCTTTTTAAATTTCATCTCATTCCTTAATTGCTTGGAACTTCCTAAAGCTCAAAAACTGCAATTGATTCAACATGCGCAGTATGAGGGAACATATCCATAATCCCTGCCCCTAATAAGCGATAACCGTGCTGATTGACTAAAGTATCTGCATCACGGGCTAAGGTCGCGGGGTGACATGAAACGTAGACAATACGTTTCGCTTTAAGTTTGCCAAAATGCTCTATCACTTCTTTGGCTCCCGAACGCGGTGGGTCAAGCAAAATACAGTCATATTTTTGTTTTAACCACGGCTCTGCTTTTAAATCTCCCATTAAGTTACAGCTATAATAAGTGCTATTAGCGATATGATTTGCCTGCGCCGTTGCTCGTGCGCGTGCAACCATAATATCATCCCCTTCAACCCCTGTGACTTGAGCCGCATGACGTGCAATGGGTAAGGTAAAATTGCCTAAACCACAGAATAAATCTAATACATGTTCAGTCCCGCTTAATTGCAATAACGCCACTGCGCGCGGTACCATTTGGCGGTTAATACTGTTATTTACTTGAAAGAAATCTTGCGGGCCAAACAAAACTTTCGTTTTAAACTCAGGATGTTGATAAAATAATTCAGCCTTGTCAGGATAGACTAAATGAACCGTATCAGGACCTTTAGGCTGAAAATAGAGTTGATACTGATATTCCTTAGCAAAGGCTTTCCATTTTTCCTGATCTCCTACTGATAAAGGCTCTAAATGTCGCACAATAAGCGCCGTTGCTTCATCACCCACAGCCACTTCAATTTGAGGCATTTGCTCACGGGCATCCATGGTGTAAATTAAATCTTGAAAGGCTTGTAAATTTTTCCCCACCGAAGGATGCAACACTTCACAACTTTTTATATCCGCAAGGAAACCACCCTGCTTCTCTCTAAACCCTACTAAAACACGACCTTTTTTAAGCACATGACGAACCCCCAGACGTGCTTTACGACGATACCCCCACTGCTCACCCATTATCGGTGCAAAAACTTCCATTGGCTCCACATGACCAATATGTTTAAGCGCATCTAACATTGATTGTTGCTTATATTTTATTTGTGCCTCACTACTAAGATGTTGCAAATTACAACCACCACAAATAGAAAAATACGCGCATTGTGCCTCCACCCGCTCATCAGATGCTTGCAACACCTCATGCACGCTTCCCTCATCATGTGAACGGCGCTTGGCGGTATAAATAAAAGTCACCTGCTCACCGGGCAATACCCCATCAATAAAGACCGTTTTACCTTCAATATGAGCAACCCCTTTACCGTCTTGACTTAAGGACTCAATACTTACTTCAACAGGATCTTGGGGGAGTTTTTGCCGCCGTCTGCGTCTTCTTTTTACCATGAAATTTCTCTAGGAAAATAATTTGGGATTCGTAATTTTGGCGAGATTATAC
>WGBH01000140.1 GCA_015494435.1 Thiotrichaceae bacterium
ACCTTAATCAATTCAAATCCGGCTACAATAATGACGGATCCGTCTTTAGCCGACAATGTTTATTTAAAACCTTTAACCACAAAATCTATTGTTGAAATACTTAAAAAACATCCTAATATTGACGCTGTTTTACCAACAATGGGAGGGCAAACAGCATTAAATTTATGTATTGAAGCTCAAGATAAAGGAATTTGGGAAGATTTTGAAATTAATATTATAGGAGTTGATATTGCAGCTATAAATATTACAGAAGATAGAGAGCAGTTTAGAAAATTAATGATTGAGATAGGGGTTGGACAAGCACCTTCTACTACTGCAAGTTCATTTTTAAAAGGAAAGGAAATTGCTCAAGAATATGGATTTCCTTTGGTAATTAGACCTTCGTTTACATTAGGAGGCTACGGAGCTTCAATAGTATATGATCAAAAAGATTTTGACGATTTATTGAGTAGAGGTCTAGAAGCATCACCAATTCATGAAGTGATTATAGATAAGGCACTTATTGGATGGAAAGAATACGAATTGGAATTATTGCGAGATGATAATGACAATGTAGTTATTATATGTACCATTGAAAATATGGACCCTATGGGAATCCATACAGGAGATTCCATTACAGTTGCTCCGGCAATGACTTTAAGTGATGTGACCTTTCAAAAAATGCGCGATTTAGCCATTAAAATGATGCGATCTATTGGCGATTTTGCCGGAGGTTGTAATGTGCAATTTGCTGTAAGTCCCGATGAAAAAGAAGAAATTATAGCCATAGAAATTAACCCTCGTGTTTCACGTTCTTCAGCATTAGCATCAAAGGCAACAGGATATCCAATAGCAAAAATTGCTGCAAAATTGGCATTAGGTTATTATTTAGATGAACTAAACAATCAAATTACAAAAACCACCTCTGCACTTTTTGAACCTACACTAGACTATGTAATTGTAAAAATACCACGATGGAATTTTGATAAGTTTGAAGGTTCTAATAGAACTGTCGGTCTGCAAATGAAATCTGTTGGAGAAGTTATGGGTATAGGTAGGTCGTTTCAAGAAGCATTGCACAAAGCAACTCAGTCGTTAGAAATTAAGCGAAACGGATTGGGAGCCGATGGGAAAGGAGAAACGAGTTACGATATAATTGTTGAAAAATTAGCAAACCCAAGTTGGGATCGCGTATTTGTTATTTATGATGCAATACAAATAGGGATACCTCTTAGTAGAATTCACGAAATCACTAAAATAGATATGTGGTTTTTAAAACAATACGAAGAATTGCTAGCTCTTGAAAGAGAAATTTCAACGTACAAATTGGAATCACTTACTTACGATTTATTGCTTGAAGCCAAACAAAAGGGATTTGCCGACAGGCAAATAGCTCATATGTTGGGCTGTTGGGAAAGTGAAGTATATAACAAGAGAAAATCGTTAGGTATTCATAGAGTGTACAAATTAGTAGATACTTGTGCTGCAGAATTTGATGCAAAAACACCGTATTATTATTCTACTTTCGAAAATAAAATGACGGTAGCCAAAAGTACCTTTGCCGACAATGAAAGTGTGGTTACCAATAAGAAAAAAGTGATAGTTTTAGGGTCGGGACCAAATAGAATTGGGCAAGGCATAGAGTTCGATTATTGTTGTGTGCATGGTGTTTTAGCAGCTAAAGAAGCTGGTTATGAAACTATTATGATTAACTGTAACCCCGAAACAGTCTCAACCGATTTTGATACTGCTGATAAACTGTATTTTGAACCTGTTTTTTGGGAACACATTTACGACATTATTCAGCATGAGCAACCAGAGGGTGTTATTGTACAATTAGGAGGACAAACAGCATTAAAATTAGCTGAAAAATTAGATAAGTACGGCATTAAAATTATAGGTACAAGTTTTAAAGCACTTGACTTAGCTGAAGATAGAGGGCACTTTTCAGAATTACTTGTCGATCTTAAAATTCCTTTTCCTAAATATGCAACTGCAACAACCGCTGATGAAGCACTGGCAATTGCAGATGATTTAGATTTTCCAATTTTAGTTAGACCATCTTACGTTTTGGGGGGGCAAGGCATGAAAATTGTAATTAACAAAGAAGAGTTAGAAAAACATGTTGTTGATTTACTTCGAAAAATACCAAATAACATTTTACTATTAGACCATTATTTAGATGGCGCTATAGAAGCTGAAGCAGATGCTATTTGCGATGGAAAAGACGTGTATATTATTGGAATTATGGAACATATAGAACCTTGTGGAGTACACTCAGGAGATTCAAATGCAACATTACCGCCATTTAATTTAGGAGAGTTTGTAATGCAGCAGATTAAAGATCATACCAAAAAAATAGCGTTAGCTTTAGAAACAGTTGGTCTAATAAATATACAGTTTGCGATTAAAGATGACATTGTATATATTATTGAAGCAAACCCAAGAGCTTCTCGTACAGTTCCTTTTATTGCAAAAGCGTACCAAGAACCTTATGTAAATTACGCAACAAAAGTAATGTTAGGCGTGAATAAGGTGAAAGACTTTACATTTAACCCAAAGCTTGAAGGTTTCGCTATAAAACAACCTGTTTTTTCATTCAATAAATTCCCTAATGTAAATAAAAAACTAGGTCCTGAGATGAAATCTACCGGTGAAAGTATTTTATTTATAGACTCTCTTAAAGACGATCAGTTTTATGAGTTGTACTCTCGTAGAAAAATGTATTTAAGTAAATAATATTGTAGAAATTTATTGCGGAAAACCATCTAATTGCCAATCTTTTATAGCTTGAATATTTGCTGTAGATAAAGTGCTTCCTGAAGGAGGCATTACACCGGTTGTTTCGACAGAAAG
>WGBH01000141.1 GCA_015494435.1 Thiotrichaceae bacterium
GTGTAGTTGAATAATATGCCTCTTTTATATAGTTTGTGATTATTGTTCATTGAAAGACCTGTAAAAGAGGGACTTCGCCCCCATGTCCGCCGATGTGACCGGCCTGGTAAAGGATATACTCAATAGCGAAGAGGGTAACAACGGCTTTGAGATGCGGTTGCAAACGGAGCAGAAGTACCGCAGCGTGCGTTACGCCAGCACCCAGCACAGCGACGCGGCCCGCTGGCCTAAGCTGACCATTACCTACACCCAGATCAACGAAGCCTATTACCTGAAAGACCACCTCGGCAACATCCGGGTAACGTTGGACGGCAACGGCAATGTGTTGACAACCGATGACTATTACCCCTTTGGTTTACAGATGCCCGGCAGAAGTTATAATATTGCCATGACCGGCAACCAATACAAATTCTCAGGGAAGGAACTGGACGAAGAAGGGGGATTGGATTGGTACTACTTTGGGGCAAGGTACTACGACCCGGCGATTGGGCGGTGGGGGAGTGTGGACCCGCTAGGTCATTTAGCGCCAGATATGACACCATACCACTATACTCATAATAACCCACTTAATAGAATAGATCCAGATGGGAGATCGGATACACGCCAGGGAGAAGAGAAACATCACGAGGAAACAATACAACTAAGAGAAGATAATCAAAAAAAATCAAGTATGACGGTAACTGTATATGTTCCCAGAAATAGAGTCTCAGGTGGGAACAACAATAATGGTACAGGTACTTATGTCGCTACTGATGGTTCTGGGGCAGTAATTCAAACTGGACAAGTATTAGCAAGGGGAGCCAATAGAAATAGAACCGGAACAAACGGTGATACTCCAACAGGAACAGCCACAGTTACTAGTATTGATCAAAATATGAATAGTGAAGCATATGGTAATACCAATTTTAATTTGGATGGCCCTGCTACAGGTGAAAGAGCTACTGCAATGGCAAATGGTAGAACTGGTTTAGATGCTCATGGTGGAGGTAGCAATAGACCAAACCCCTTGGCAGATAATCAGGGCTTAATGGGAACACTTGGATGCTTACGTTTTCAAAATGCTGAAATCGATGCCTTAGGTATTCAAGGAGTTCAAGTATTAAATCGCGGTGGAACAATTACTTTTAAAGTATTTGATACATATCCAAAAAATTTTATAGGCCCATTGGAATCTGGGGCTGTTTATAATCAAGATTAGGGTTTCACTCAAAAACTAAGGAAACAGAGAATGATAACCTATGCAATATTAAATTTATTAATACAAACTTTTATAGGAAGTTTACCTGGAAAGCAAAATATTCTTTATTTGCACCATCTGGAAAATGATGATTTGATTTATTTTCAATTGGATATGAATAGCAAAACAAGGCTGACATTTGATGGGTATCCAAAGGACTTAATATTAACTCGAATTAATTCTACTGGAAATCGTTTATATTCTAACCCCATTAAAAATTATAAGAGTCATACTTATAGTGAAAATTTTGTTTTTATAAAAAATAATAAGTCTATAACAATATTTGATATAAAAAATGGAAATTTAATTAAGGAAATTCCAACAACAAAAACATATGTTTTTAATGAGCTGGTTTACGAACTAAAAAGCGGCAAATTTAACCTAATTTTTGATCCTTTAAATAAATATGAAAAATATAGTAAAATTCTCAATAAGTTAAATTCGATATTTATTGATCAACTTTTTTTACTTAAGAATAGTGTTGTTTACTTAGAAAAAAACAATGTTTTTATTTTAGATTTACAAGGAGAATGTATTTTTAAAACAAAAGCACAGCAATCGATAGAATTTATGCATGAAATAAGTAGTAACTTTTCCTTTAAAATCGGAGACGAATTTTATTATTGGACTGATGGTTCCATGCGAAAATTTAGTTTGGAGAAATTTTCACCGGTCAATGTGTTTTATTCTTCAGGTAAGATTATTATTAATAATCTAACATTTATCGAAATTATTTGGGCAAATGATAAAAATAAAACGAAACGCTTATTTGGTGAGAATCAAATTTTCGGTATAGAGTTATTTAATGATAAGATTTATTATACTGATGATTTTAACAGTGAGTATAGATTAAAAGTAGAGTCATTAGAATGAATTGTAATCTTAGGCAC
>WGBH01000142.1 GCA_015494435.1 Thiotrichaceae bacterium
TTATTAAAGATCTTGGATATATTAGATCGAGAAAGTTTGCAAAAAAAGGCAAAAATAACCATCCCATTTGTTAAACAGATACTTGGGTCAATTAATTAAAGGAGAAGACTGATGGATACAAAATCATTTTTAGATGAACTCTTAAAAGCAGGTCGTGAATTGGCAGAAAAAGGCCAGACAATAGCTGAAGATAAACTGAATTTAGGTGAATCAGGGGCAACCCGTGATGCGACACTTTCAGGTATGAAAACAGGAGCGATTGTAGCAAGCGCATTAGCACTTTTATTAGGAACAAAAACAGGGCGTAAAGTAACAGGTTCAGCGGTTAAACTAGGTAGCCTAGCCGCCATTGGTGGCGTTGCTTGGAAAGCTTATCAAAACTACCAAAATAAAAAGGGAATAACTGATGCAAAAGATAGCGTCACTTCTATTAATGAATTAGATAATAAAGAAGCTAATCAACGCAGTGTTACCCTGTTAAAGGCAATGATCGCGGCTGCGAAAGCAGATGGACATGTAGCGGATGAAGAACTAGCTGAAATTAACAAGCAAATCAAAAATCTAAGCTTGAAAGGTGATACTGCTAAGATTATTCAGGAAGAATTAACGAAGCCTTTAGATATTGCTGAAATAGCGGCATTAGCAGAAGGCGATGAGGCAAAAGCTGCGGAAATTTATTTGGTATCCGCCGTAGTCACGAATAAAGAAAATGACAAAGAACGTCAATATTTAGCTGATTTAGCCAAAGCAATGAAGATTCCTGAAGAGTTATTAGCAGAATTGAATGCTTATAATGATCAGGATAATGGTTAGGAAGGACGTTCCAAGCAATTAAGTTAGGAAGTTTCAAGTAATGAATTTACTCAAATATGGGGAACTTAATTGCTTGAAATGTCAGCCTGACGGTGTTTATTACCCGTCAGAACGTTTAATGTTTTAAAGAGGTCTTGCAGGAAACTGTGAGGCTTTTTTTTAAGCTAAAGGTGTGGACGGGTTTACAAAACCCATTCAGCAAAGTCTCTTTTAGGCTATTTTACTAGCTGATTTAAGTTTAATATTGGCATTAAAATAGAGAGTACAATGGTTAAAACAATTCCGCCCATAACTAGGATTAGCATGGGCTCAAAGATACTTAACATACCTGTCATCATGCTATCGGTTTCTCGTTCTTGTTGAATAGCGGCGCGTTCGAGCATTTCATCGAGTTGTCCATTGTTCTCACCACTGGCGATCAAATAGATTGTCATTGGGGGAAAGTAACCTGACTGTTCTAAAGTCTTATGAATCGCCTTTCCTTCACGTACTTTAATCGCTGCTTCTTCAACAGCTTGACGCATGGGGATGTTTTGAATCACTCGAGATGAAATGCTCATAGCATCTAAAATGGGTACACCGCTGGAAGCAAGAATACTTAAGGTTCGTGCAAAACGGGCGGTATTTAAGCCGCGTACCATTTTTTTTACCCCAGGAATACGCAATAATAAACGATGATAACGGTATTCCCATTTGGGAATTTTAACCAGTTTTTTAAAGATAATGATTGCCATAATAATAATGGAGAGCATATGCAATCCATAATCAATAATAAAATCACTTAGAGCAATAATCATCTGTGTCATTGCGGGCAATTCTTGTCCCATATCTTCAAATACACCCACAATCTGCGGCACAATAAAAGCCAATAAGCCCGATACAATCGCAATGGATAAGGTAATTAAGATAACAGGGTAAACTAATGCGGTAGAGAGTTTTTGTTGTAGCTCTTGGCGGTCTTCGGTGTAATCTGCTAGTCGTTCTAGCACTGCATCTAAATGACCTGATTCCTCTCCTGCAGAAACAGTAGAGCGGTACATATTAGGAAAAATAGAAGGAAATTGATTTAACCCGCCTGCAAGAGAATGTCCTTCTAATACACGCGAGCGAACGGCTGAAATAATATGACGCAGATTTTTTCGTTCGGTTTGTTTGGCGCAAATAGCTAATGCCTCTTCCAAAGGAGAGCCTGACTGGGTTAAGGTCGCTAATTGGCGCGTAAACAAAGCAAGCTCAGCAGGTTTGACTTTGCCAGCACGTTTAATATTAGAGCCTGAATTGCTTTCTTTTTGCTCAACTTGTTCTACACTCAGAGGGGTTAGTTTTCCATCACGTAATGTTTGGCGTACTTGACGTGCATTGTCCGCCTCAAGCATTCCGTTTTCTTGTTGTCCTTTGGCGTTTAACGCCGTGTATTCAAATGCAGGCATGGTTTTTTTGTTTTTTATAAGTCGGTAGGAATAAATACTTTAGCTTTTTCCATCCGATACCGTAAAGGAGAGACGATGGTTCAATAATAAAAGCTTTCATTCCGTCAATTTATCGTTTGAAAATTAATTTTTAGCATCTTCACGGGTGACACGAACGACCTCTTCCAAAGAGGTTTTTCCTTCTAGCACTAAGCGTGCTCCATCTTGACGTAGTGATGGCGTGCTTTGATGCACATAACGTTCAATTTCTATTTCACTCACATCATTATGAATCATATTACGGCATTGATCATCGATTTCTACAAACTCATAAATACCATTTCGACCACTATAACCAAGTTGGTTGCATTTTTGGCAACCTTTGGGGTGATACAGTACGGGCGGATTATTAATATCCAACCCTAATGTTTCACAATCTTTTTGATCTGCTTCATAAGGTGTTTTACATTCAGGGCATAATAAACGTACTAGACGCTGAGAGACTACGCCAATTAAACTAGAGGAAAGTAGATAAGGTTCAACCCCCATATCACGTAAACGAGTGACCGAGCCTACAGCTGTATTAGTATGCAGTGTTGAGAAAACTAAATGACCTGTTAAAGAAGCTTGTACCGCAATTTCAGCTGTTTCAATATCGCGTATTTCACCAATCATAACCACATCGGGATCTTGACGCAAAATAGCGCGTAGACCACGGGAGAAACTCATATCGACTTTATTATTTACCTGTGTTTGTCCAATGCCATCAATAAAATACTCAATAGGGTCTTCTACGGTCATAATATTGCGTGAGCTATTGTTTAAATCAGCTAATGCAGCATAAAGTGTGGTGGTCTTACCTGAGCCTGTCGGACCTGTGACTAAAATAATTCCATGTGGTTTTTTAATGAGCGCACTTAAACGTTGATAGGTAGTAACATCCATTCCTAAATGTTTGAGATTTAAACGTCCAGCTTGTTTGTCTAATAAACGCAATACAATCCGTTCATTATGGCCTGATGGAAGGGTGGATACACGTACATCCACTGAACGTCCTGCGACTTTAAGTGAAATACGACCATCTTGAGGAATACGTTTTTCAGCAATATCCATCTTCGACATGACTTTAATTCGAGAAATAATCAGAGGTGCTAAGGCGCGTGGCGGTTCTAAAATTTCACGCAAAAGACCGTCTACTCGCATTCGTACTGTCATGCGTTTTTCATAGGTTTCTATATGAATATCAGAGGCATTTTCTTTAATTGCCTGGGTCAATAAGGCATTGATCAGACGAATAATGGGTGCATCATCTTCTGCTTCTAGTAAATCCTCTGGTTCGGGCATTGAATCGGCAACATCGTTTAAATCCAACTCATCGCCTAAATCATCCATCATTGCGCGCGCACCATCGCCTTGGTCATAGTGACGGGCTAGGAGTTGATTAAAATCACTTTCATCTAAAGGATGAAAAGAAATATCCTTTTCCAAAAAGCGTTGTACTTCACTGGCCGTGAGAGGGGTTAAATTTTTTCCATAGGCGACTTGATAGCAGTTATCACTAAAATCAGTCACCACCACCGCATTACGTTTAGCAAAGGCATAGGGAAAGTCTTTGATCTCCAAAAGGCTTTCTTGCTCCTCTAATACAATGGACTCTGTTTCCTTGATATCGGTTTCCAATGTTAATGTCTCAGCTTTCATACTTAAAATGAATCAATTGCCTCAAGTCCTGTTGATTGCCTTATTTGATTTTGAGCAGGTTTATATTGTGATGCTTGACGTTGTTGTGGGTGGGTTCTATTCCATTCGGCTAAACGCTTTGCTCTGATTTGTGCAGGGGTCATTTGATAAGACGCACCTGTTCTTTGTTGTCCTTTCCTTGTTTGATTTTTCTGTGGATGTGTTTTTTTCCACTGGGCTAAACGCATGGCTTTAATTTGTGCGGGTGTCATTTTTTGTGTTGTAATACTTTCTAATCGAGTAGGAAGTGGTGATGCTTTTTGCTTCAATAAACCACGAGAAGTGACTTTACTGGTCTGTTGTGCATGGCGTATTTTATTGTATTTTTCACGGGTATAACCTGTGGCATTTAAAACGTCACGCAAAATAACAGGGTGAATGAAAATCATTAGATTTTGTTTAATTTTAGTGGTGCGATTGTTTTGAAAGGCTTTGCCAATAATGGGTAAATCACCTAAAAAAGGTACTTTTTGCTTGGTTGTGGTGTAATCGTCTTGCATTAAACCGCCTAGCACAAGAATCTGATTATCTTCTACCATGACTTTGGTTTGAATGGCACGCTTATTGGTAATCAAATCTGAAGCGCTTTCATTACTTGCAGCCAAACTGGATATTTCTTGATCAATATTTAATAAAACAGTATCGCCTTCATTGACCTGTGGTTTGATTTTCAAGGTTAAACCAATATCTTTTCTTTCAATGGTTTGAAATGGGTTGGAGGGTGAAGAGTTTGCACCTGTGCTAGTGTAACTTCCTGTTACAAAAGGAACATTTTTACCAATGACAAACTGTGCTTCTTCGTTGTCCATTGCCACCACATTAGGTGTTGAAAGGATATTAGTTGCGGCATCGCCTTCCAAAGCATTCATTAAGGCAGCAAACTGGAATTTTCCTTTAGTATTGGCAATACCTGCAACAATACCTACACCTGTGGGTATTTGGTGATTTGCGATACTCAGTAAAGAGGCTTTGCTTCCTGGAAAGTTTGTGGTTGCCGCTGGTGCTGTGCCATTACTTGAACCGATTGCGAGTTGAACGCCGATTTCTTTGGATAAGTTCTCAGAGACCTCTGCAATAATGACCTCAACCATCACCTGTGCACGACGAATATCCAAACGACGTATTACCTTCGCCATATTTATATGTGCTTGTTTATCGGCTGTAATAATCAATGAATTAGTTGTCTCATCTGCTTGAATATCAATCTCAGCTGCTACAGAGCCTGCAGCACCTTTTGCATTTGCCTTGGTGGTTTTTTGGGTTTTAGAATAACCTGACAATACAGCCGCCAGTTCAGTTGCTTTGGCATAACGTAAATAAATTACGCGCGTTTTTTCTTCAGCTGGCTTGGGAATGTCGAGCTTGACAATAATACGTTTAATTTGCTGACGTGTTGCGCTATCACCGCCAAGTAATAAGCTATTTGTACGCTTATCAACGGAAATAATGGGCTTTCTGGTTGTAATTCCTTTCGCTGTTGAAGTGCTATTTTGAATATTTTTAATCGTTTGTGCCAAATTTTGAGCCACCGCATAGCGTAATGGAACAACCTCTAAGGCTTTCCTAGGTTTATCAAAATTCGCAATAATACGTTTAATTTGTTGACGGGTAGCTGTATCGCCTCCGAGCAATAAACTATTCGTGCGTTTATCGACCGAAATAATAGGTTTTCTGTGAGTGACACCTTTTCTAACCGAGGTCGTATTTTGAATATTCTTAATTGTTTCTGCTAATTCGGTTGCTACCGCATATTTTAGCTCAATCACTTCTAAGGCCTTTTTAGGTGTATCTAGCTTTTTAATCATTTTACGCATTTCTTGACGAGTGGATTTATCACCGCCTAATAATAAACTATTGGTTCGTATATCCGCTGAAATTTTAGCTTTTCCAGGAATACGTATTTTTGAATTATTATTATTTAATTTTTGAATGGTTTGAGCTAACTCTGCTGCTGAGGCATATTTTAATGATACGACTTCCATTTGCTCATCATCAGCACGATCCATTTTTTTTATCACTTTAACTAAGCGTTCAATATTTGCTGCCGTATCTGAAATAACAATGGTATTACTCGGTTGATAGGCTTGTAATTGTCCCGTACTAGGAACAAGAGGACGCAGTATAGGCACAAGCATTGAAGAGGGGACATGCTCAACTCGTATAACACGTGTAATTAAATCATCAGGATCTTTATCTTTTAATTCCTCTGCATTGTCATCAATGACAGGGACAGGCAATTGCTTTGCTTTGTTCGAAGGGATAATTTTAATAATTTTACCTACTTTTACAGCAGAAAAATTATGCACTTGTAATACAGATAAGAAAATTTCATAAAGTTCATTGTTGTCAATATTACGACCTGTACTAATAGTGATTTTGCCGTTAATACGAGGATCAACAATAAATGTTTTTTTAGTGATACGAGAGACAGTATCAATCAATACCTTTATATCCACATCCTTAAAATTAATTTGCGCGGAATCTTCTGCATAGCCAGGCACAATAAAGCTTAGTGTGAAGAAGAAAAATCCTAAGAGGATTATGCGCCGAGTTTTAGTTAAACCGTGTTTGTTATTGAAAATCATTTTTTTGGTTTTAATCTAATGTAAATAATAAAGGGCATTTCCTGATATGGAGAATAAAGATAAAAATATGATTGAATCTTTCGCTCAAAGAAGTGAGGATTCAATCGTTCTATGTTCTTAAGCCCCAGTGACAGAAAACAAGAAAATTTAACTGTTATTCAGAAGTATGCTTTAATTCGTTTTATCAGGCTAGAAAAAAGCCGATGCTGAGGACTTCTATTACAATAAATTAATTTCAAAAATGATAGTAAAACAATGAAAAAATGCTTCTGTGGAGCATTTTTGTTAATCGGTTAAACACTCTGGATCAAATCTATATTCATCTTTTAGCCATGCGATAATTTCATCAGCATAAGGGCTGTTAAATTTTTTATATTGTTGAATAAGTAGCGTTCTTTGATTGTTGTTTAATGACTTTAAACCTTGTTGTTGAAATTGATTAATATTTTTTGCTATTTGCAACCTTAATTTTTTATCACAAAGTTGAGTTAAGCTGTTCTCTAATGCATCAGCAGGATGATAGCTTTTCCCTCGGGCATAACTGCGAGGCAATGAGTGTAATGGAATACGCGATAGCCACGCTTGATTCATTGGGTTGACAACATGACCTTTGCTTAAATCAGCAAGTAGGCTAGGGCGGTTTTCAAACGGTTTAAGATGTAAATATTGTGATAACTTAGCCCCATCATTAACAGGATAGTTATCCCAAAGAAAAGGTTTGCGTCCTAGTAATTGAATCACTTGCTTTAAGTGAGTTTGAGGATATTTTTTTGAGCAAACTTTAGGACCTGTCCAAAAAATATCAATCTCAGAGGGGAGTCCTTTACCCAAATCTTGAAGGTAATTATTAGGCATTTCACCAAAGACACGTTCTAAGACAGGGTCAAAAGAGTAGTAAGTAGGGCACATCATCACTTTTTTAGCGGTCGTATGTGCTAATACGTCTTGAGTTATTTTGATTTGAGTTTCGGCTAAATCAGGTAAATCGCCACGCATATCATCAAACAGTAAGCAAAGTAGATCAATATTGAGTCTATTGAGCCGTTCTATCTTATGCTTTAACGTCTGTTGCGCTTTGCTATTGTAATTATTATAGATTTCAAAAGGGCTTAATCCCAAACCAATATCAAGATTTAAAGCTTGATAGTGTTGCACCAATGTTTGCAATTGTTGAGCCGTTTCTAATGGCCAATCTTGTTGCCATGCTTTGCGTAAATAAGGATCATTTTTAGGGGCGTAAATATAGAACTGATAACCATTTTGATGCAGAAAATCAGCGTAAGCGTAACGTTGTTCAAATGTCCATGAACGTCCAAAGAAACCTTCAATAACGCCCAAATAAGGTAATACATTGCTCATTAATTTCTTATAATTGAATATTATCGATTATAATCAGTAATATATTAAGGGCTAAAATAAGCACTAAAGGAGAGAGGTCTAACATGCCTGTATTGGGAATTATTCGCCTAATAGGATTTAAAAGAGGACGTGTTAAACTGTCAATCAGTGGTGTAACAGGGTTTCCATGTGCGCTTCCTACCCAGCTCATTACGGCTTGTATTAACAATGAAATAATATAAACCCAAATAATCACTTTGACTAAATCAATAACAGAGGCAAAGAAAAGCGCAATAATATTAACCGCACCAAATACAATCAATGATAGTAAAATGAGCTTAATCAGCGTTAAACCCAATGCTAATACAATCGCGGAGGTGTCAATTTTTCCCATCGAAGGAATAAAACGGCGTAAAGGGACTAAAACAGGATTCGTCACTTTAACTAAAAATTGTGACAGCGGATTATAAAAATTTGCACCTGCATAGCCTAATAACATTCGCAAAACGACCGCGCCAATATAAAGAGAGAAAAGCGTTTCAATAAGAAATGCGCCAATTTGTTGTAACACGTTCAAGTTAAAGACCTCACAAATTTATATTTTAAATGACTTAGGCTACTCTCAAGGAGCAGTCTTATTTAATTTGAATATTTTAAAACCAAATAACCAATAATACCAGAAAGGAAAGAGCCTAATAGAATGGCAAATTTATCAGTATAATGGTAAATCTGCATATCATTATAAGCTAAAGAATCGACAAATAAACTCATGGTAAAGCCAATGCCTGTTAAAATGGAAACACCATAAAGTTGCTTCCAGTTACTTCTTGCAGGTAAACGTGCAAGACCTAATTTTATTGTCAACCAACTGAAACCAAACACACCGAGTTGTTTGCCTATAAATAAACCGAGCATAATACCGATAGGGACAGGGTTAAGCATTTCTTGTAGTGAAATACCCCTTAAATCAACCCCCGCATTTACAAAAGCAAATAAAGGTAAAATCATAAAGGCAACCCAGTAATGTAAGTCATGTTCCATTTCTTTGCTTAGCGAGAAGCTTTTACCTTCTTTATTTTTAGAGGCTAAAGGGATCATAAACGCCAGCGCAACACCTGCTAAGGTCGCATGAACACCTGATTTTAGAACACTGACCCATAGGATGATTCCGACTAAAATATAGACGGATTTCTTAGATACACCCAATCTATTCATGATAAATAAAACAGTCAGTGATAAAGAGGCAATAATAATGGATATGGTAGAAAGCTCGGCGGTGTAAAAAAGGGCGATAATAATAATAGCCCCCAAATCATCGATAATCGCTAATGCGAGTAGAAATATTTTTAAAGAAGCAGGTATTCTCTTCCCTAATAGCGATAAAACACCTAAGGCAAATGCAATATCAGTAGCGGTAGGGATTGCCCAGCCTTTCATTGCAAAGGATTCAGCTTGATTAAACGCGATAAAGATTAAAGCAGGAACCACCATACCACCAATGGCAGCAATACCTGGCAAGGCTATTTGATTGATAGAGGAGAGATGTCCTTCAACCACCTCTCTTTTGACTTCCAAGCCAATCATAAAAAAGAAAACAGCCATTAAACCATCATTGACCCAAAGTAATAAAGGCTTGGCAATTTGTAATTCACCGAAACGAATCTCTACATGAGTGTGCAAGAAACCATTATAGAATTCAGACAAACCACTATTTTGTAAGATTAACGCAACAATAGTGACAAAAATTAAAAGAATACCTGAGGAGGAGTCCTTTTTTAGTAAGGTGTTAAGTTTGGTTGTCATGATGTTTTTTTATTGTTCTCTTCTGTTACTTATAGTCAGCAGATAATAGGTAATTCCAAGGGCTAAAACAACGCTTGCTATTGCAAATATATACAGTGGCGTTATTTCCTTGAAGTCCAATATAATCACTTTTCGCGCAATCGCCATTAATGCCGTCGCAATAACTAATTTTAGAGGAATGATATCAGTGCGTAAGTACATCACAATATTTTGATAAATTTCTATTGCAATAAGTACGGCGAGAAAGGCTGCAAATGTTTTTAAAATATCAGTAATTTCAAGCAACATAAAAGGAGGCATTATGAGCTTTTTATAAAGCACATAAACAACATCACCGACACCCCAAAAAATAACAAGCATCATTAGTATAGCCAATGCCCTAACGGCTATTTTTATTAAAAAATTTAAACAAGATAATAAAC
>WGBH01000143.1 GCA_015494435.1 Thiotrichaceae bacterium
CCTTCGCCATGTGTCGGTGCAGCAATAAATTCCTTATCAGGGGCAGCTTGTTTCATTTTATAAAAAATGGCTTTATCGGTTGCAACAATAAATTGTTTATTCGGCATTGTTTTTGCCGCATTGATAATCTGCGTTGTTGAACCGACCGAATCTGCCATTGCAATAATATTTTCAGGGGATTCAGGATGAACCAAGATCGCCGCATCAGGGTATTTTTCAGCAAGCTTGCCTAATGAACGATTTTTAAACTCATCATGCACAATACAGCTTCCTTGCCAACGCACCATTTCAACGCCTGTGACTTTTTCAATATAATGTCCTAAATGTTTATCAGGTGCCCAAAGCACTTTTTTTCCTTGTTCGCCAAGCCATTTAACAAGATTCACTGCAATTCCCGAGGTCACCACATAATCAGCACGCGCTTTAACCTCTGCACTTGTATTTGCATAAACCACCACAGTATGATCAGGATATTGATCACAAAAAGGGGCAAATTCTTCAATCGGACAACTTAAATCCAAAGAACAATCTGCTTCAAGTGTTGGCATCAAAACCCGTTTTTCAGGGTTAAGAATTTTCGCCGTTTCCCCCATAAAACGTACCCCTGCAACAATTAATGTTTTAGCAGGGTGTTGATTACCAAATTTTGCCATATCCAAAGAATCCGAAATATAACCTCCCATTTCCTCTGCTAAACGTTGTAAATCCTCATCCACATAATAATGTGCAACTAATACCGCATCCTGTTCCTTTAATAATTGCTTGATTTGTTTAATAACCTGCTGTTTTTTTTCTGCACTGTAATGTGGATTTAGTGATTCAATTTGTGCTGTCACAGGAACAAGGTATTCAGGAATTACTGGAGAAATTATTTGTGCGCTCATTAGCTTGCCTCTATAGATTAATTAGGAAGTTTCAGGTAATAATTCTACCTAATTGCTTTGATTTTTTGTTTCTAATTGGAGTATCTCAAGAGGCGCATAGTTGCTCTACGCAACGATTGAGAGGATTCAAACAGAGACAAAAGGGCAAGTAAGATGAGTAGAATCATTGCTTGGAACTTCCTTAGATTATAAAAGCATCTTTAAATGCATTCTATAGAGTTATTTTAGCCCTATATGAAAATAACGCTTGAAATATAACTTTAATCTCTATAAAAACCACTTTTTAAAAAGCTCAAAGGTAACATTTTTTGTCTAAACGTAATAAACGAAAAAACAAGCGTAGTAGGAAAACGAACAGTAGCAAATTATCATCTGAACAACTTAAGCTACAAGTTAGGCAAGCTTTGTCAAATTCTCACTACAAGCTGGCAATTCAGTCCTTAAAAATACTTTTAAAAAAAGCTGAAAAATCAGATTCTATCTTAAATCTATTACAGCAAGCCTATACAGGTCGAGCTGAAGAACTTGCTGAGACAGGAATGATTAAGGAAGCGGTAGCGATTTGGGATGTAGGAACACAATATGGACTAAACCCCGTTGAACAACGTTATCTTAGCTGGGTTGTTAGTTCAAAACAATATTCTTGCCTTGCAAAGATCTACGAACAGATAAGTATTGAAGATAAACTTCATTTGCAACCACAATTAGCGGCAAAGTGTTTGTCGGGTGATTTATCAATACTTAAACTATTACCAGCAGATGACCCGCTTCACTCAAACTATGGCGTCGCTCATCGCTTATTGCAAGCATGGTGTTCTGGTGCTGATGAGGAACAACTTACTCCATTAATGAAAGCTATTTCATTTCGTTCTCCTTATCGTGAATTACGACAAATCGTTCAAGCGTCATTATTATTGGAAAAATCACCTGAACAAGCAGAAATTGCCATTCAACGTATTGCCAAAACATCTCCTTTTTATCCTCTCGCTGAACAACTACAACTTGCACAATTAGAGACTTCTGCATTTCTGGTGAAATTTTCCTCATTGTCCGTTCAAAGTAAAGAATGCGCAATGGAAGTTCGTCAATGGTCAGATAAGCAGACCTTAAATGTATTCAAAAAATTGGAGACCCTAAAGGGTAATCCTAGTAAAAAAACATTATCTAACACACTACTGCTTCTCTCTAAGCAACTGAATAATACGCAACTTTCCCCTGCAATAAAAAACTGGCTTGATAATACGACAAAAAAGGTATGGGCAATCTCTGAGGCAGAGAGCGTTTCTAACTTAAATTTTAAGAAATTAAGCAATGCAGTAGGGGAACTTACAACACTGGATAAAAATTATTATCAATGCCTTTCAACTCTATCAAATCCAGGATCTCTGCGATTGTTAAAAAACAAAATAGAAAAATACCAAGAGGCATTAAAAACAAGCTCAGATCAGAAAATAGAAAAAAACGATAGACTACTCATTTCAGCACTCATGAGTCGCTATCTTTTGGAGGAATGGAAGCAATCTAATCAGAATAAATTAACAGAACATTCTTTTTCTATATTGGAAAAACTATTATCGGATGATCCATCTGATCATAAATCATGGCAAGACTTACTCGAATATCATTTACAAAACAAGAATCTAAAAGCCGCTAAAGAGGCGATAAATCAAGCAATAAAACATCACCCGAATAATATCAAAATTTTAGATTTAGCGGTTCGTATTGCTATTACAAATCATGCCTTTGTTAAAGCTGCTAACTATGCCACATCTATTCTTAGTATTGACCCTATCAATCGTAGCGCCCAACAGTATTTGCAACATGCACATCTTTCTCATGCGCGTAAACAAATAAAACAGAAAAAATGGCATTTAGCTGAAAAAGAGCTACTAAAAGCGCAACAATGGAAAGGCACAGCGTTAACAAAGCTCTTGATTGAAGTATTAAAAATCTATTTGATACAGGCAGAAAAAGGTGTCAAAACAGCGGCAAAGAACTTTCAGGAACTGGCTAAAAAAACGGGTGCTAATAACGTTTGGCTAGACTTTATTATTCGTCATCAGGGAATGCAAATTAATCAAAGCTACAAAACATCACTAAGAAATGCAAAATTAATCAATTTATGGAATAAACCGAATAAAGAAAAGCTATGGGCTTTAATGGATATTGTACAACAATTAAAAGATATTCACTCTGATGGTATTCATTCAGCCTTGAAAAGTTTATTTAGACCCTTAAAAAAAGCCGCAAAACTGTCCTTTTCAGAACAAGAAGGGGAACAAATTTGTGAATTTTGGCTGCAGAACAAAGAAGAGGATTTACTCGATAAATACAGTCATCAGCTACGGCGACAACATGACGATAAACCTATCTTTATTTACTACTCTTTTGTCAACTTTACGGGATTTAATCCTACAATATTCAATTTACTTGAAGAGGCATGGAATGAAGCAGAACAACAAAAAAATGAAGCACTTACTGCTCGTCTTGCAGGATTATTAGAAAAACTTTCTAGGTCATACTCTAACCCTTTTAGTAGTGATGATATGTGGTTTGATGGTATCGACGACCCTGATGCGATAGAAATAGAAGAAGAAATAGAGGCAATATCTATGCTAGATTGTGATGATGAAGAAAAAAACATCAATATTATGATGATTCACCTATTGCCAGCGCTTCCCATAAAAGAAGTTTTTTCATTAGCAGACAAGTTAATGGGAAGAAAGATGGCTCAGCTAATACTGAATAAATACGGTGAAAAAGCACTACGCAATGCTTGTATAAGAAGCTTAAAAGGCCATAATCCACAAGATATTATGAATAATTTAGTGATGAATACAAAAGGATGACTGTAATGAAAGACCCTTATTTAATATTAGGATTACTAGAAAAAAAAGAAAATAAACTCTTAGATGATAAAATAGTCAAAGCGGCTTATATGCAGTTAGTCAAACAATATCCACCAGAACATGAGCCAGAACGCTTTATGCAAATACGCAAGGCATTTGAACAACTAGAAACCCATAAAAAACGTTTAAAATATGATTTTTTAGATACGACCTTACCTGATTTGCAGGATTTAAGTATTTTACTCCCTAAAAAACCATTGAAACGTCCTTCACTAAAACAAGTGCAACAACTCTTGGGATAATACTTTGCAATCAAAAAACGAACAATTATTAAGTCAATTCAAAGATTTTTTATTACAAGGAGAACAACTCTCTCCTGAAAATAACGATGCCATTGAAAAAGCGAGCAAGCAAATTGATTTATACCAATTATTTAGTGAATTATTCGCCTTAAAAACAGAGGTTAAAAAAGATGCCCGACAACAAAAAGAAACAGTAGCACATTTCACAAGAATTTTGGATACGCTTCAAAATAGCAATAATCAACTGACTCAAGAACTAGGAAAAGCAGAGAAACAACGTGAAAATGCAATCATACAGGCAAAAAAAGATCTCTTAGAAGGAATCATTGATTTAAATGACCGTTTAGAGGCAACGCTTATCAGCATGGAGCATTTTAAGCCCCCTTTTATGGAACGCAAAGCATCGCGTGAATTCCATAAAGGAATACAACAAGGGCTTGCGATGACATTACGACGTATAGAACAACTACTAAATAGCCACGATATAACGCCTGTGGAGACTATTGGTAAAGCAGTTAATCCGCATACTATGAGGGTAACTGAACTTAGAGAGGAAGCCAAACAACCCGATGGTATCGTACTAGAAGAAATTCGACGAGGTTATTTGCACCAAAGCAAACTATTCCGACTAGCTGAAGTAGTTGCCAATAAACATCATAATAATGAAAAGGAAATACATTTAAATGCCAAATAAAACATCAGAAACCATTATTGGTATCGATCTTGGAACAACAAATTCAGAAGTTGCGCTGATTCGTAATGGAGCCGTTGAAGTACTAGAGATTGAAAATGGCAACAAACAATTACCCTCTTATGTTGGTCTGGATGAAAAGGGAGAGATTCTTGTTGGAGAAGCGGCAAGAAATCAATATGTTCTCTACCCTGAGCGCACAATTAAATCCGTTAAGCGCCATATGGGAAGCAATGAACAAATCCAAATGGGAGATAAACAATATAGCCCTCAAGAAATTTCAGCTATTATTCTTCGCCATTTAAAACAAATTGCAGAAAAAGCCTGTGGAGAGAGCATAAGCCGTGCCGTTATTACTGTTCCTGCTTTTTTCTCTGACACCCAACGTCAAGCAACCCGTGATGCTGGTGAAATAGCAGGACTTAAGGTTGAGCGTATTATCAATGAGCCAACAGCCGCGGCACTTGCCTATGAAGCAGGAGATCAAAACGACAATATTATTCTTGTTTATGACCTTGGTGGCGGTACCTTTGATGTTTCCGTTGTGCAAATGGATCAAGACATGGTAGAGGTGAAAGCAAGCCACGGTGATAATCATTTGGGAGGAGATGATTTTGATCAAAAACTTATTGATCATATTGTCGAATTTATAAAAGATAAATATGATGTGGATGCAACCGATTCTGCACGCGCAATGTCCCGTATCACCCGTGCAGCAGAAGAGACTAAAATAGCACTGTCTAGCCAAGCTTATTACACTATTGAAGAAGAGCATTTGCTAGAACGCCCAGGCAAAGGCAAGCCTATTCATCTTAGTTTAGAAGTAAGTCGTACCGAGTATGAAGAAATGATTTCTGATTATATCGACACCACTTTGGAAGCCATTCATACCGCATTGGATGGTGCTAAAATGTCTGCCTCTGATATTGGTGAAATTTTACTAGTTGGTGGTTCAACCCGCACCCCCTTAGTTCAACAACGTCTTGAGTCCGATTTAAAGATACAACCACGAATAGAAGTAAACCCTGACCTCTGTGTTGCAATGGGTGCTGCGATTCAAGCAGGTATGTTAAACGGCAAGCAACTTGGGCCTATTTTAGTCGATGTAACCCCTTATACCTTTGGAACAAGTGCAATAAGTCAAATGTTTGGTATGCGATATCCACATTGTTTCGTCCCCTTAATTAAAAAGAACACCCCTATTCCTGTTACCTTTAGTCAATCCTTCTATACTTCCTATGAAAACCAAACAGAAGTTGAAATAAAGGTTTATCAAGGGGAAGATCCTGATGCAATGAAAAACACCGAAATTGGTGAATTTTACCTAAAAGACTTGAAAAAATTACCTGAAGGATCTCCCATTATTGTTACCTTCTCATTAGATATTAACGGTATTTTAAGCGTTACTTCGACTGAGAAAAAACAGGGAGTTGAGTGTTCACTTGTAATCGATAATGCCATTTCACGTTTTCAAGAAGAGGAACTAGAACAAGCAAAGAACACCTTGCGAAATCTAATGCAAGATAAAGAAAACCCTAAAGAAACAGAAGACCAGAAAAATAGAGAACATATTAAAGCTACTGCCTTAATTGAAAAAGCGCGTAAGTTATTACCCTCACTCGAAGGCGATGACAGCGAAGATGCAGTTGATATGATTAAAGCCCTAGAAAATGCATTAAGAAAGGAACATCCAAATGAATTACAGCAAGCCATCGATGATTTAAGTGATCTTCTATACTATCTAGAACCCACCATTGAGCCATAACTGAAATGGAACGATGTCCAAATTGTCGCGCTCGTATTAAGGAACAACCACAACAATGTCGCCGTTGTTCCATGGAATTAGACACCTTATGGGAACTAAAAGAAAAGGTCATGACACTGGATAAAAAAGCTGCTAAAGCTATTTTAGAAGGAAAAATGAAACAAGCAAAACAACTATTGAAACAACGCATTAAACTAATCAACAGTGCTTTTATTCAAGAATTGCTTCTTTTTGTCTCAACTCAAGCTGATAAAGAAAATCTTAACGATGCCAAGCTTATTCAGCTTAATGCAAACCAATGGGAAAGTTTCCAAAATTTATTAGGGCGTTCAAGTTCCAATCCGCTTAGGATAGGAGACACAGAAAACCAAGCCTAGGCTTGGTGAACTACAGTGTTTTAGGACTCCTCTCCTTTATTAACCTTATCTGGACGGGTTTTGTAAACCCGCCCACACGTTTAGCTTAAACACATCCTCTCTAGATTCCCAAAGAAAATCGATAGCTTCTCATAAAATAGGCAAGATCATATTTTCAGAGTTCAAGTTAAAGTTTGCACTCCTACCTACAGATTATGAGAAATCACCCCTATTTTTACTATAGATATTCACTGATTAAATTTCATCTTAATGACTAAAACGCTGAAGCTTTCACTCTTTGTTATCTGAAAAATAACAGCCTCACGGATTCAGATTAAAATAACGACTTATTTTTACAATTAATAAAATCATTAACCAAGCAATCATCATTGTTATTAAAGTATGACTAAAAAAATGATCGCCAATGATCATTTTGTAATTTCCAATTGTCCAACCAATAACAAGGGTAGAAATCAGCGCGATTTTTTTGTTTCTTTTGCTTGCAAATAGGAAAAATAATGACATTAAAGCAAAACCGCCACTGGCATGACCTGCTGGGTAGCATCTTATATTTTTTGTTTGCTCGAATGAGGCAGGGTATTTTGATAAGACAGTGACATAGGGATAGTCGCCGCCATAGCGATTAATATCTGTTGGGCAAGGCACATTGGTTATTGCTTTTAGTAAGCCAATAAATAATGGCACAGTAATACAGGATAATAAGACGATTAATAAACCTTTCTTATAATATACAATAATGGGATACCGTCGAAAGAATAACAAACTAATCAGTAGCACAATGACAAATAAGATATATAGCTTTTTAATCCCATCGTAAAATATGAGTTTAGGGAGGACTGCATTCTTATCTAAAATCCATTGATGTGTATTAAAA
>WGBH01000144.1 GCA_015494435.1 Thiotrichaceae bacterium
GCATAGAGAGTGATAATAACGCCAATGACAATAATGGAAGTAATAACGACCGCAATAATAACGGTAGAGAGAGTGATAATAACGCTAATAGCAATGGCGATAATGGAAGTAATAACGACCGCAATAACGGCATAGAGAGTGATAATAATGCCAATAGCAATGACAACAATGGAAGCAATAACGACCGCAATAACGGCATAGAGAGTGATAATAACGCCAATGACAATAATGGAAGTAATAACGACCGTAATAACGGCATAGTGAGTGATAATAATGCCAATAGCAATGACGACAATGGAAGCAATAACGACCGCAATAACGGCATAGAGAGTGATAATAACGCCAATAGCAATGACGACCGTAATAACGCCAATAGCAATGACAACAATGGAAGCAATAACGATCGCAATAACAACACAGAGAATGATAAAAACTCTGATAGCAATGACAACAATAGAAGGGATAATGACAAAGAGGCTGATAATGACAATGATCGTAATTAAAAAAAACTCGCTTTGTAACCCCGTCAGAATGTTTTCAAGAAACCTTACAGGTTTGTATGCAGTAAAAAATTAAGTCAACTACCCCTCCGCTGAAGACAGAGGGGTTTTCTTAGTAGCAATTTTATAAACAGCTTTCAAAAGGAGCACTAATAATATGAACAGCATCGATCTATCCCCCGTAAAAATAGGACTTTTCCTAGCATTATTACTTTTATTTTTCGGTTTAAGCATGGGAATTGGTTTTGGTATAGCCGAAGACAGTTTTAAAGACTTTATCGCCCAAGGGATTGCCACTTACCCTGATGTTCATGACGATAAAAGTGCCTCTAAAATATGGCGCTATGCGCAACGCGCTCATTTTCATGCAACAGGCATCTCTGCCTTTTCTCTTGTTCTTATTTTATTAGTCTTATTTTCCAGTCTAAAAGACAGAATGAAAACGATTGCATCGACAGCAATAGGTCTTGTTGGTTTGTACCCTTTGGCATGGTTCACAATGTTTATACTTTCGCCTACGATTGGTCGCAGTGCAGCGCATCATCATATTATTACAGAAATACTCACCTACGTCGGTACAGGTGGTCTTTTAGTTGGTCTTGCAATCTTATTTAGCAACCTGTTTCTAGGGCTATTTCAAAAGTAAGCACTTATTATTCGGAAGCAGTGGTTTTAGCTCCGCTAGACGAGGTTGAAGAGGCTTATACTCGATGCTCCAGTTTTAAACTCTAGATTTCTATTGATATGTTAATTTGTTAAAATTCAATGATTTATATTATATTTTTAAAAATAATCAGAGCGTACAATGCGTCTAACATCATATTTTCCTATAAAAGTATTAAAATGGAAAAATGATAAGATATTATTTTTAAAGAAAATTAAATTTTAAGTCACTCTAATTATATTTATGCGAATAAGTTAATAGCTAAAAACTGGAGCATGGAGTTATATGCGGGAGAAAACCACGATATAGTAAGTTAAAATTTTGAAGAAGGGATACTTCTATTAATTGACGTTGAGATTCAATGAAATAACGACAAGCTTCAAGACTTTTTTGACTATGTTCAACCATGGCTAACTCTTTAGCCATATTGAGAGTGAGTGAATAATCTTTCTGATAATATTTGAACGTATCATGACCTCAGTTTCGGATAAGGGAGAAGTGGTTTTTTATGAGAAAGTAAGGTTTACAACAACCGATTCACTTAACAAAAAAACTGCTTCCTACTATGCTAACACGCTTATTTTGTGATGTAGATGATGATGATCTTGTGCCTGTTCCAAGCATAAAGTGTTAACTAGGGAATGAAGGATGCCCTAAATCCAACCTTTATTTTTCATAATATCTTTCAATTTTTTGAGTCGTTCAAGCGGTTGCATAATGAGTAACTCATAATGCTGTTGTTGGTTAATCGGTAATAATTCACTCAGTCGGCAACCCAGCCACTCAGGGTTATCCCAGTCTTCTTCAAGATGTTGTATATATTTTTGCATACCATCCCGTTGAAGATGATTTTCTAGAATATGAATAAGAAATTGATATTGAACAGGAATTTCCATCACAGGTGGAGGCGGTAGTGATTTAATTTGCGCGATAATTAAACCATTTTCTTGTGTTTGGTGATTGATAATTCTTGCCTTTTCTTTTCCTCTGCATTTTATCTTTAATAAATTTGTCGAAGGCATATCAAAATTTATAATTGTTGCAAGTGTACCTATTTGATTAAAAAGCGTTAGTTGGTCGTTGTTATCCGTTTCTTTGAGTGAGAGAGCAACAAAAGGTTTTTGCTCTCGACAACAATGACTTACCATGGATAAATGCCATGGTTCTAGGATTTGTAGTGATAATATACCCTCTGGATATAGCACATTATTTAATGGAAATAGGATTAGTTCTACTGGCATGGCGCTTGATAAATCTAATAGGTCGGGAAGCAGTAATAATATGAATGATGTAAAATAATCTGTATCATAATTCGCCTTACTTATAACTGGCAAGGTTTGAGTGCGAATAAAAGCTTAATTAACTCTATTATAATAATTTTCTCTTTTATGCCTAGTTTATAGGCTTTGTTGTTATATTCCATATTGGAAGTATAAACTATTCAAAAGACCATCCGATTATGACTATTTTTATAAGTTTTCCTAGTGAAACTTTGCTGTATGGATTTTGTAAATCCATCCATACCGTTTTAATCTTACGTAATTACTAATAGAATTAATAAAGTATCAATCGCAAAATTAAAAAAATACTAATTTTTTAGTATCCTTCATCTCTATACACGAC
>WGBH01000145.1 GCA_015494435.1 Thiotrichaceae bacterium
AAAATATTAACATTCTGTGCCTGTCGCTTTTTGTCCTTCTTCACCATTAACAGGTTAATTAGGCACGGTGAAAATGATTACAGAAAATTGTAACGTGGAAAACAAAATCAGTTTCTGCCTTTAACTTGCAATGTCACCAGGCACACCTACTCTGCTGAAAGAGACATTGGCACAATAATTCAGCTGCACTCGCTGATCTGGGCGCAAGCCTTAAAAATGGTGGCAAACACAGGCAGTGCTGTTAAAAAAATTCTTTATTGCCTTTGGCTTTTTTTTGGCGGTTTACTTGAACCGTGCAGGCTTTGTAAGTTATGGTTAATAAAACCAACTTCGGCAATATAACAATGCGCTGCATCTGACCAGGCAATACGCCGCGCCGCTTCGCTCTGCTCTGTATTGCCCGTCAGCTGAGCTTAGGCGTTAGCTGATAAAAACATGAGTAAAGAATTACAACATTATGTCCCAAGGTTTTTATTAAAGAATTTCGCCAAAGGAAAAAAACCTCAAATATTTGTATATGATAAATCTAACGATAATCAATTTAAGACAAATATTAAAAACATAGCTGCTGAGACTGGCTTCTACGATATTGAGGTTGAAGATGGCGAATTCACATTAGAGCCAGGCTTATCTCATCTAGAATCAAACACGTCAGGGATTATAAAAACAATCACAAACGAAAGATCATTACAGCATCTAAAAGAAAAAGACAAAGCAATACTTGCATTTTTTTTAGCTGTGCAATTTGTCAGAACCAAAGAACATCGAATTCGATTTGAGCACATGGGTAATTTGCTAAGAGAGAAACTTACTGCCATAGGCGCAACAGACGAAAACATTTCAGAATTAATCGGTACACAAAATGGCGTACCAGAAGAGAAAATGATAGGTTTTCAATCAATAATGGAAGCTGATGAGTTTGTGCCTCATTTTCTTAATAAGACATGGGCGTTGTTTGAAACTAATAACAAATACCCCCTGTATACATCTGATAACCCAATAACATTACATAATGAAAATGATTATGGGTTTCGTGGCAATATTGGATTAGCGGTTAAAGGCATACAAATATACATTCCTCTTTCCAGTACGCTTTGTTTGGGGTTACTATGTCCTTCAATTGGTGACGAATTTCAAAAAGGATATGAAAATATAAAATTTATTGACAAAAATTTACCGGGCATGGTGGATAAGCATTTTAAAAACGCCGAAGCAACTAGAAATTTTTGCGAATGTATAGCAAATAAAACACCAATTCAATTGACTAAAGACCATGTGACATTTATGAATTCATTGCAAGTAATGTATTCATCAAGATTTGTATATTGCCAAGAAGAGAGTTTGAGCTTAGTAAAAGAGATGGTAACAGATGATGATAAATATCGCACTGGCCTCAAAGCAACAGCCAGCTAACAAGGCGCTGCAGTTGACCAGTAATACGCCGCTTCGCTCTGTATTACGGTCAACTGAGCTTAAACGTTAGCTTTCAAAATCGGCGAGTAGGTAGCATGTATACTACCCTAATTTTTTCTGACTCCACTTACTATGAAATATGAAACCCTTCCAAAAGCTCTATACAATCATTCCAGTGTAAAGAAAATTTTATACCACAATGGCTCTTGTATTCTATATAAGAGACTGAACGAAAGTTTATTAAATCAAAAAAAAATATCAACCTCGCATTGTATTGTTTTAGTTGTAAAAGGCAAGGTGGAGGTAAAGACTCATGAAGGAGAGTGTGTCACTTCTCACAAAAATGAAATGTTATTTATGCCTCGAGATACGTACCTCATTTCTGATTTAATTAAAGGGCAAGATGGTATAGAAGTTTTTCTTATCTTCTTCGACCATGAAATAGTGGTTAAATTTTTAGGCTCAAAAATAAAACAACATGAAAAACCTTCGGTTGCTACATCGTCTATTTGTAAATTGAAGGTAAATAAACAAGTCATGCATTACTTTGATTCCTTAAAGGATATTTATTTTGATTTAGAAAATGATAAAGATATTTTAGAGCTTAAAGTTTTGGAATTTTTACATCTTGTCTATCTAAATAATCAAAGTGAAATTATCGATACCCTTAACTCATCTGAAAATCAAAAGAAAAAAAGAAGTATCGAGTCCATTATGATTGATAATTATGACAAAAATATTACCGTCACTGATTTCGCTAACCTCAGCGGGCGAAGTCTATCTACGTTTAATCGTGATTTTAAAAGAAAACATGGGCAAACGCCAAAACAGTGGCTTATAAAGAAAAAAATGGAAAAAGCCGAAAAATTATTATCTGAAGGTGTAAATGTTACCAATAGTGCCATAGAAGTTGGGTATAACAATGTTTCTCATTTTATTAAGGCATACAAACTAATTCATGGTGAAACACCAAAAGCGATGAGAAAAAACAGTTTATGAATGTAAATGACTACTTTTGACGATTTGTGAGTAGTAGCCTTTTCAAGTAGTTAATATCATGTCCATGCTTAACTATGAATATTAACTACAAGAAAGGTACGTGATGAAAAAACAAGGTCTGATTCTATTATTTTGGTGTATGACTGTGGCAAGTGCATCAGCCCATGATGTTGAAGAAGTGCTAAAGAATTATATGAGTGCATGGGATGAACACAACATTCCTAAAATCGGCTCTTTTTATGCTAAAGATGTTATCTGGTACGACTTACCGTCAAATAGCACAACGCGGGGGCAATCAAAAGTAACTACTGCAGTCACAGATGCCTTTATGGGTTATGTGCCTGATATGTATTGGGTAAAGAGTGGGGATACCTTTATCAGTGGCAATACCGTGACTTATGAGTGGACTTACGGTGGTACATTTAATGGTAGCTGGGGAGATGTAAAAATAGAGGATAAAAAGTTCTCAATTAAGGGGCTTAGCACAACAACGATTAATGATGAAGGGAAAATTATTGCACAAAAAGATTATTACGATCTTGATAGCTTTAAGCGAGCATTGGGGGTAATCAAATGAGTGCTATCGTTATTTTAGAAGCTGATGTAAAGGAGGGGCAAAAGGATGAATTGCTCAAATTGTTATCTCAATATCTGCCAGAGACCAAAAAATATAAAGGTTTTGTTGATATTTCCATTCATACCGAACAAGAGAAAAATCATGTACTTTTTTACGAAAAGTGGGAAAGCATTGAAGATTATGAATCTTATTTACAATGGAGAACTGAAACGGGCGTTATGGAAATACTGGGTGCAACGTTGAGTTCGCCGCCTTTGATTCGATACTTTAATACAGAAGATGTGCAGGAGATATTGAGTGACTAATAAAATACTTGTTACAGGTGCTAATGGTGAACTTGGAAAACTCACAGTAAAAAAACTGCTGAATGATGGATGCATAGTTGTTGCATCAATGAGAGATCCAGAAGGTAGGAATAAGTCTTCTGCTAATGAATTACAATCAGCAGGTGCGAATATTGTAGAGATTGATGTGACTGATGACAGCAGTGTTATACAAGGTATAACAATTGCCATTGAAACGGCAGGCGGCCTTGATGTGGTGGTCAACAATGCAGGCATTGGTGCTTTTGGTATTCAAGAAACTTTTACGGATGAAGACTGGAAAAAACTGTTTGATGTTAATGTCTTTGGCGTACAAAGAATTAATCGAGCAATACTTCCTTACATGCGGGAGAGAAAATCTGGGTTATTGATTCACATCTCTAGTCTCATTGGACGCATGGTCTTGCCTTTTTGGGGGCCATACAGTGCGTCGAAATGGGCGCTTGAAGCTTTAGCAGAAACCTACCGTGTTGAATTATCTAAATACGGTATTGAATCATGCATTATTGAGCCTGGTGCTTATCCAACAACATTTTTTGAAGGGTTGATGGAACCTGATGATCAATCACGTAACCATAGTTATGGTGATTTCGACCAAGTTGCTAAAGCGTTTTTTAATGATTTTGGTAATGCTTTAGATTCAAATGCGGAACAAAATTCACAAAATGTTGCAGATGCTATTTCTATATTAATTAACACACCAGCTGGTCAAAGAAAATTTAGAACCGTAGTCGATCAAATGGGAATGGGCGAGCATATTGAAGGGTATAATAATCAGCATGAACAGCTTACTTCCGAGATATTTAACACGTTTGGTATTAAAAAGATGCTGAAATTGTCAATATAGAAAGACATTTGAATTCTACATGTCTATTTTTTAAAAGAAAACTGAGTCAAGTAAAAAAGCTAACAATAGCTTGCACGCGGACTGCCGTAAGCGTCACGTATTTTGCAAAAATGCCGCAAAATATGCGCCACTCACGGCAGCCGGTGAAGCAGGCGTCATAACTCACTAAAAAAACAATCAAGCTGTTGGCGCGCATTGTCAATACGACGACTATATTGTTAATCTAGAATCAAACCTTTCACAAATACTAAACACCACCTCACCAACAGGAAAACAAATCATGAGTCCCCTTAAAAAAATAGCAACCGGAATGCTTGTTCTTGTATCACTAGCTATACCACTCATCGCAAGTGCAGAACAGTCAAAAGCTGCTGATAGCGTCATCGTTACAATGGACAATTTCATTCATGCGGACTCGACCAGAGCTTATTTAAAAGAACTTGCTCAATCGAAAGGAAAAGTTAATGTTATAAGGCCTTCAAGAGATTACCCAAACACAGACACTCAAGATGTCATCAGAATGAACAGCGACACTTTATACACAAGGATCATCCTTGATGTTAAAGGCGGCGCCACCATTACCACAAAAGATTATGAAGGCTTTCAAAATATTATGGTTTTAGACATAAACCATAATGAGATTAAAACTTTAATGGGAGCGGGAACCGTTGAAGTTGATGAGACAATGCTCTCAGAAGGGCATCATGCTTACATTATTATTAGAACTGGCATGTTAAGAGATTTGCCTGAAAAAGAAATGTTCAAAAAAGCACATAAAGCTCAGGATAATATCGCAATCACTTATAAATCGTCCGAACCTTATACCCCTTCTGTTAAGTACGATTTTTCAACGCTTGATAAAGTGAAGTACAAAATCTTAAGTGATTTTGCCAAGCACCCGATGAAAGACGTTATTAAAAAAGGGTTTGGCACCACAAAAACAAGAGATGCTGACGCCGCTAAAATTGTTATCGCTATTGGCTGGGGTGGCTTATCAGGAAAGAATGCCGTTTACTCATCTTTTACCGCCACAGGTGAAAGACGCTCTATAACCATAGACAGACCGAACCTGCATTTTGATAAAAAAGCATTCTTTTCTTTTACTATCTACAATGCGGATGGATATATTGCCACAATAAATTACGCACTAAATTCAGAGGATATGGTTCCTAATGAAGATGGAACCTACACCATCAACTTCCTGGCGTCTGGTGAGCCAGAAAAGGACGGTGAAAAAAACGTTATAAGAACGCCAAGAGGTAAATTATGGACAGGCGTATTAAGAGCATATTATCCAAAAGACAAAAATGAAACTTTCGCGTGGGCGGATGCCTGGACAACTAAAATGACCAGGAAATTCATGAACTAAATGAGCTGTAATATTTGATAAGGAACAGCACAGACATCTCGGGTAAAAAAGACATGGTCATCGAAAACATAAAAGAAAAGACAATCTGGGGTTTCGTCACTCGAACAACGAATAAAGATGAAATGAATCCCGCAACGTCGAAGATTGCCTCCCTATGGCAAAAGTTTGATGACAACGTCGACGTTGACTATAAAAACGGAAACCGTGTTTACGGAGTTTATTTCAACTATGAGTCAGATGCGAATGGAGAATTCACTGTTCTCGCTAGCACAGACCAGGTTGAAGTTCATAGCGATGAACCTTTAGAATCAATAACGATAGAAAGCGGCAAATATCTAACATTTCATGCCACAGGAGAAATCCCTGAAATCGTTATTGAAACATGGGGCAAGGTTTGGCAGTATTTTTCGAAAGATGATGCAAAGTACAAACGAACATATAAAACTGATTTTGAGCATTATTTAAATCAAAATGAAATTAAGGTTTATATCGCCATAGAATAATCCCATAATAATTTTGTAGGTCGGGCACTGCCCGACAGAATATTGCACAAACGTCTATTCAATGGCGGGCAATGCCCGCTACAAAGAACTCGTTTTTTGGCTGTTGCAAAAAAGTAGATTGCCAGCGGGGCGTGGTTTGTAAAATCAGGTACAACCCTCACCATTGATGGTCAAATAGTCTAAACCAACATGAATCACTGTAGAGGTGGAAAATCGCGGAATGAAGTTCCGCTCCTACGATTTTTTTGGTTGTGAAAACACTCTGATTAGCCCTATTGCTTTACGCAAAAGTCCGAGTATAATCAGTCCTTTAAGCGGTAGCCATGGCTACCGCTTTTGCTTTTTATACAATAAATTTACCGATACAACTACAGCCAGCAAAACCGAATAATGACAACTAACGAACACCTGATGAAAACCTACGCCCCACTCGATGTGACATTTGAACACGGCGAAGGCGCCTACCTGTGGGATACTAATAATCAGAAATATCTCGACGCACTGTGCGGCATCGCCGTCTGCGGATTAGGCCACGCCCACCCTGCCATCACCAAGACCATCACTGAGCAGGCTGGCAAGTTACTGCACACATCCAATCTTTACCAGATAGACAAGCAGCAACACCTGGCGGATCAGCTGTGTGAGATCTCCGGCATGAATCGCGTGTTTTTCTCGAACTCCGGTGCTGAGGCTAATGAAGCGGCGATCAAGATTGCACGCCTGTTCGGTCATAAAAATAATATCGAAAACCCCGCCATCATCGTCATGAAAAACAGTTTTCATGGCCGCACCATGGCTACACTCAGCGCCACCGGCAACCGCAAGGTACAGGCCGGTTTCGAACCGCTGGTGCAGGGTTTTATCCGCGCACCTTATAACAACATCGACGCCATCAAAAACATCGCCGAAAACAATAACAACGTGGTGGCGATTCTGGTCGAGCCGGTGCAGGGCGAAGGCGGCATCAATATTCCTGACGCCGACTACCTGAACCAGCTGCGTGAGATCTGCGACCAGCAGAACTGGTTGTTGATGCTGGATGAAATTCAGACTGGCATGGCACGTACCGGCGAATGGTTTGCTTTTCAGCACAACAAGATTCAGCCGGATGTGATGACACTGGCCAAAGCACTGGGCAACGGTGTGCCCATCGGCGCCTGCCTTGCCAATGAAAAAGC
>WGBH01000146.1 GCA_015494435.1 Thiotrichaceae bacterium
CCTATGCTCCCCTCCAAAGGATTTACTTTAATAGAGGTATTATTTGTTCTTTCTTTAATAGTTATCCTTGTTTATTTAGGAGGCGTTTTTATAATTCAGGGGTTTAAAACAACCACATTTTCTACCGACCAAGAAACTGCTATCAATAACGCCAGAGAAACAACTCCGCAAATAACTAAAGAAATTAGAGAAGCTTCCTTTAGCGAAAAAGGGGACTACTTATTAGATATTGTTGAACCACAACAAATATCTTTCTATAGCGATATTGATAATGATGGACAAACAGAAAAAATAAGATATTTTTTAGACGGCACTATCCTAAAAAAGGGAGTTATTGAACCAACTGGTACTCCCCCTGATTATCCTCCTAGCCAAGAACAAATTTCTTCTGTAGCAAAGTTTATTAACAACCAAAGCAACCCTATCTTTACTTATTATGATAAAGATAACAACCAAATCTCTGATCCGCAAACTAACAAAGGGGATATCCGTCTTATTCATATTTCTCTAAAAATAAACGTTAATCCAAATATTGCTCCTCAAGATTATTTTTTAGAAATGAGCGCCCAAATTCGTAACCTAAAAGACAACTGGTAATCGGTAATATGAAATACCTAACCCAAAACAAAGGAACAATCCTTATTGCTGCCCTTGCGGCCACTACTATTTTTTTAGCCATTAGCGGGGGAATGCTCACTTTGGCAATTACTGAGCAAAAACTTTACGCTAGAAAAGCGGCTCAAATTCAAGCTCTCCATATAGCTGAAGCTGGGGTTAATTATTACCGCTGGCATCTATCCCATGCCGAAAACGACTTTTACGATGGCACAGGAAACGATCCTGACGGGGTCCCCCCTAATGGTCCTTACGAACATGCTTTTGTTTCCCCTGATGGAAACTTGAAGGGCTATTTTTCTTTAGAAATTACTCCTCCAGAAAGCGGATCTACCATAACTACTATTAAATCAACTGGTTGGACTGAAGAATTTCCTCAAATTAGACGAGCCATTGAAGTAAGATATGGCATCCCCTCTTTTGCTACTTATTCTGTTTTAGTAAATTCTAACGTTCGTTTTGGTTCCGGCACTGTTTTATACGGGCATCTCCATTCTAATGGAGGAATTCGTTTTGATGGAGTGGCTCATGGGCTTGTCTCTAGCTCTGTTTTATGCTATGATGATCCTGACACTACTTATTCTGATCCTTGTGAACGACCAGGAGTTTGGACGAGCCAAAGCGACCCCAATACAGTTTTTTTAGGCGGAACTTCTTATCCAATTCCGGCAGTGGATTTTACCGGTATAACCGCTGATCTTGCTAACCTAAAAACCGCTGCCCAAAATAATGGGTTTTATTTATCCTATAAAAACAAAGGTTATCATATTGTCTTTAGCGGCTCTACTTTTAATGTTTATGAAATTAAAAGCCTTACTCCTAGCGGATGGACTAGTATTGATGGATCGCATTGGGATTATACATCTTATGATATTCAACAAGAAACTTTAATAAACTCCAATATCCCTCTTCCTAATAATGGAATAATTTTTGTAGAAGCTAATGTTTGGGTTGATGGGGTAGTTGACGGACGAGTAACTGTTGCTTCTGGCCGACTCCCTGAAAATCCTAACAATTATACAGGAATAAGAATTTTCCACGACTTAGTTTGCCAAGACCATGACGGAAGCGATGTTATAGGGCTTATTGCCCAAAACAATGTTTTAGTTACCTACTATAGCGAAAATAATTTAGAGATTGAAGCCGCTATATTAGCTCAAAACGGACGCTTTATAAGACCCTACTATTATTATTTTGATGGCTATAATGGACCTTATAATCTTAGAAACACTATAACCATTACCGGAAGTCTTTCCATGAAAGAAAGATACGGCCTCCATTGGTGTTGTCCCCATTCCGGATATTGGAACAGGAATATAAATTATAATAGCAATCTTGTTTATTCTCCTCCCCCCTCTTTTCCTACTACAGGAGAATATGCTTTTATTTCTTGGGAAGAAAAATAAATATGAAAACTATTTTTAACAACCCATCTTTTTTATACACATATTCAACTGGCATTGATATAACCGATAATTCAATTAAATCAGTTATCCTTAAGAAAATAGGAAGGAATATTACTGTGGAAAATTTTCAAACCAATCCTTTTTCAGAACAAATTTTTACTGAAAACGAAATTGCCAATAAAGAAAAACTTATCGCTGCCCTAAAAAAAATCAGCAAAAATGTTA
>WGBH01000147.1 GCA_015494435.1 Thiotrichaceae bacterium
AGTTCATAGTCTTCATGAACAAGGCGATAAAAGGAGTAAAAGCTTTAGCTTTTTCGTTATCAAGATGGAACTTCCAAAAAAACTTTAAAAGAGCCCAAAAACCATGACAACACGCTTTCAATTAGAAACAAAATTTCAGCCAGCGGGGGATCAACCAATGGCGATTAAATCCTTAGTTGAGGGGCTAAACGATGGTTTAATGCATCAAATATTGTTGGGCGTAACAGGCTCAGGAAAGACATTTACGATTGCCAATATTATCGCACAGACGCAACGTCCGACGATTATTATGGCGCATAATAAAACGCTAGCAGCACAGCTTTATGGGGAGATGAAGGCGTTTTTTCCGCATAATTCAGTGGAGTATTTTGTTTCTTATTATGACTATTATCAGCCTGAGGCTTATGTACCTGCTTCGGGGGTTTATATCGAAAAAGATGCTTCTATTAATGAGCATGTCGAGCAGATGCGTCTTTCGGCAACGAAAGCATTAATGGAAAGCCCGAATACTATTATTATTGCGACGGTTTCAGCTATTTATGGCTTAGGTGATCCTAAGTCTTATATGAAAATGATGTTGCATTTAGATCGAGGTGAAGCGATAGGTCAGCGTGATATTCTACGTCGTTTAACCGAGTTGCAATATAAGCGTAATGATATTGATTTATTACGCGGAACGTATCGTGTTCGTGGTGAGGTGATTGATATACACCCTGCTGATTCAGATCGAGAAGCAGTACGGATTGAGTTATTTGATGATGAAGTGGAACAACTTAGCTATTTTGATCCACTTACGGGTGAAATTTTGCGCCGTGTTCCGCGCCTTACCGTCTATCCTAAAACGCATTATGTCACCCCGCGTCAGGTAATGTTAGATGCGGTAGAAAGCATTAAAATAGAATTGAAACAACGTTTAGAACAACTATACGATGAAAATCGTTTAGTGGAGGCGCAACGCCTGAATGAGCGCACTCAATATGATATTGAAATGATTATGGAGGTGGGTTACTGCTCTGGGATAGAAAACTACTCACGCTATCTTTCAGGGCGACCTGCGGGTGCGCCACCACCTTGTTTATTTGATTATCTGCCAGCAGGTGCATTGGTGGTAATTGATGAATCCCATGTCACTGTGCCACAGATTGGCGCAATGTATAAAGGCGATTTTTCACGCAAAACGAATTTAGTGGAATACGGTTTTCGACTACCCTCTGCATTAGATAATCGCCCGTTACGTTTTGATGAGTTTGAGAAAATTATCCCTCAAGTGATTCATGTTTCTGCGACTCCTGGCAAGTATGAAACAGAGCATTGCGATAATATTGCAGAACAAATTGTACGCCCAACGGGATTGCTTGATCCTGAGGTAGAGATTCGCCCAATTACCTCCCAAGTTGATGATGTTATGTCAGAAATTAATTTACGCGCTGCAAAAAATGAGCGCGTATTAATTACCACATTGACTAAACGCATGGCAGAAGACCTCACCGATTACCTACTGGAACATGATATCCGCTGTCGCTATTTGCATTCTGATATTGATACCGTAGAGCGGGTGGAAATTATTCGTGATTTACGTTTGGGAGAATTTGATGCCTTGATTGGTATTAATTTATTGCGCGAGGGCTTGGATATGCCCGAAGTCTCATTAGTTGCTATTCTTGACGCAGATAAAGAAGGCTTTTTGCGTTCGGAACGCTCATTGATTCAAACCATTGGACGTGCTGCTAGAAATGCACAAGGAAAAGCAATTCTGTATGCGGACAAAATTACCCGTTCGATGCAAGCAGCCCTTGATGAAACAGAACGCCGTCGTGCCAAGCAAATAATGCATAATAAAAAGCACAATATAATCCCTACTACCATCAATAAAGAAGTCACTGATATTCTGCAAGGAGCTTATGGTAGTTCAGTGAAAAGCAATAAACGTCAAACTGTTAGAATTGCAGAGACGAAAACAGACTACAACAGCATGAATCCTACTGATCTGCTTAAAGAAATAAATAAACTAGAAAAGACAATGCTACAACACGCTAAAGACTTAGAATTTGAAGCAGCAGCACAAATAAGGGATCAAATAAGTGCATTGCGTGAGACAATGTTTCTTTCTTAAACAGTCTATGCTGATATTATCAAGCTGATCTTAGGTATCAGTGAGAAACATTAACGAGTTGCTCATTTTGAAAAATTAAAGTGATATTTTGGGGTTTATTGTTCTTGTCGCCTTGTTTATTTTGATAAAAAACGTAATCCCAGCGGTTGTTATGAAAGTTATCTTGCATTAAAGGCGTACCTAATAAAGCTTGAACCTGTCGCTTTGTCATTCCTTTTTTCAATGTTGAGATTGATTTTTGCGTAATAAGATTGCCCTGCTGTATGTCCAATTTATAACTAGAACAAGCGCTTAGAGAGAGTGCATAACTAAGCAGTATAATTTTTGTGATTTGAGTTTTATAATTCATTTTCAAAGTATACAACAGCCAATAAACAGGTTTGAAATTTTATAAAAATAGTCGTCAAAAAACCCCTTGTGTCTTTGCTTGTACAACCTTTAGCTTAGGAACTTCCCCAGGGTCGTTGTCTTGAATCTAGAGCTTAACACTAATTGTTCTCTATTTGCTATTTAGTAAAAACTAATGCCTTTTATTTTCTATTTTGGAAAGGTATAATACTCGGCTTACTTAAAAAATTATTATTGAGATTATAAAGATATGCCAAGTGTGAAAGTTAGAGACAACGAGCCTTTTGAAATTGCATTGCGTCGTTTTAAGCGTACCTGTGAAAAAGCGGGCATTGTTGCAGAAGTTCGTAGTCGTGAATTTTATGAAAAGCCAACATCTGTCCGTAAAAGAGAGAAAGCAGCGGCTATTAAGCGTAATCTTAAAAATTTGAAGCGTGAAATAAATCGTCGCGTGCGTATGTATTAAGGTAAATTCCTAATTATGTCGGATCTAAAACAACGTATTATTGAAGATATGAAGTCAGCAATGCGTAGTAAAGAAAAATTACGCTTATTGACGATACGTACTATGCTAGCTACTATCAAACAACAAGAAGTTGATACGCGAAAAGAGCTAGATGATACTGCTATTTTGCTGATTTTAGATAAAATGTGCAAACAACGCAGAGAATCGATTTCACAGTTTAAAAAAGCAGATCGTAACGACCTTATAGAGCAGGAAAAAGCGGAATTAGAAGTGATTCAAGTGTATCTTCCTGAGCCGTTATCTGATGATGAATTGCAAGTGTTAGTTGCAGAGGCAATGGTCGAAACAGAAGCAAGCTCTATGCGTGATATGGGAAAGGTTATGTCATTTATCAAGCCTAAAGCACAAGGTAGGGCTGATATGGGTAAAGTAAGTGCTATGATTAAATCACAATTATCGTCTTAAAAGGTTAATTAACTGCTACAATATATC
>WGBH01000148.1 GCA_015494435.1 Thiotrichaceae bacterium
AGTGAGGCAGACGTAGGAATTTATAATACAGCTTGGAGGCTAGTATTGTTGGTGGCGATGGTTAATTTTGTGTTTAATAACATTAACTCTCCATATTTTTCTGCTGATTACGAAATGAAAAATATAGTAAAACTGGAGCGGCGGGTACGAAAAACTGCCGCAGCTAGTTCACTTGCGGGCGGTTTTTTTTTATTACCATTAATGGTGTTTTCTGACTCGATTTTATCTGTATTTGGTTCTGAGTTTACTGAAGGAGTGGTGATACTATGGGTATTGGCTGTGGGCCAGTTTATAAGCATGACGTGCGGCTCGGTTGGTTACTTGTTAATGATGACGGGGTTTGGTTATATTCAACGAAATGTAAATATAGTTGTATTGGTGTTTCAGTTGATATCACTTCCGTTTATGGTTAATGAGTATGGGATATTGGGCGCATCAATTGTTGCTAGTTGCGCCTTAGCGTTTAGTAATTTATTGTCATTAGTGGCAGCTCAATTGCTTTTAGATATAAAAGCGTCTCCAAATTATCGGCTATTATTTCAATGAATATTTTAAAGCCTGCAGCTCCATCATTTTTTGTTGTTGGCTACCCGCGTTCTGGTACAACATTACTCGCATCATTGCTTAATCGTCATTCTTGTATTTCTATACCGCCAGAAACGCAGTTTTTCCGTGTTTTTTTAGAAGATGAGGATGTATCGCTGTGTCACACAGTAGATGATATTCTGGAATTTTACTGTAATTATCCTCGGATTATAGACATGGGTTTGAAGCCTGAGGATTTTTTGCAGTATCGTGACTTCATATCAAGGGATACCACAAACCTTTTATCTGCAAGTCTTGAAGTATTTGCAAAGAAACAAGGAAAAAAAATAGTGGGAGAGAAATCACCGGCACACCTTCTATACTGGAAGACAATTATAAGATCATACCCTGATGCAAAAATAATCTGCATTGTCAGAGACGGACGTGATTGTATACTTTCTAATGTCAAGCAGAAGTGGACTAGTCAAAACCCGTACAAACATGCTGCTGAATGGGGTGCCTATACCAGAGAATATGCCAGGTTAAGCTCTATGCATCCTGATAAGGTAATTTTGATTAAGTTTGAAGAGTTGTTGCACTCAACTGAAAAGGTCTTGGATGGTGTATGTGACTTTATAGGGTGCTGTTACGAAGAAACACAACTTGATTCACAAGGTGATGACAGCACCGTTCCTGCATGGGAAAAAAAGTGGAAAAAAGGTGCAAGTGGTGCGCCTGATGCTTCACGTGTTTTGGCATGGAAGGAGGCTGGTGATGATGTGGAAATGAAGCGACTTTCATACATTATGAAAAATTCACTTAAAAAGCTAGGTTATGAGACAGGTGGCAATCTTACATTAATGGAGTGGGTGAGATTATTTGTTACTGAAGGGATATATTTTGAGGGCTTGTATCCGGTAGCTAAACAGATAAACAGCCTTATTACCAAAAAACATTAACTATGACTAGATTGAAGAGAACGGTAAATAGTACAGAAAGATATGATTATTTTTCAATGCTTATGTTCGGTGTGGTGTTTTGTGATTCATTGATAACATATTTTGGTTCGAGAATTGGTGGTGTGCAACCCGCATTGATCGTAATTATACTGTTTGTCACCTTTGTTCTTCTAAGAGGGTTTAAAAGTATACTGCCTACTGAGAAAGTAATAGCATGGTTGAGTCTGATGTTGTTCGGTTTTGTGATTGGTATCATAACAGCTCCTGATATTGGCTTGTGGCGTCTGCCGCAGTTAATCAGTGCAAGTATTGCTTTTTTTATTGGTTACAATCTCTTTAGGTATATCACAGATGTTGGAAAACTGTATTGGTTATACTTTATATTGAGCTTTATTTATATAAGTGTCTGTGTGATAGCAGTTCTGAGAATTGCGCCACACTATTTTCCTATTGAAGTATCTTTATGGGCACATGGATATTCTATAAATGAACGGCCGGCTATTACCACTGATCAAAACTTTCAATTCTTTTATATTTTTCTTCCTGTTTTATTGATTATGCTTCCCGCAAGTTTGATACGATTTCTTGGGGGGCTTGTGTTAATTCTCGGTGCAGCCTTTATTCTGGTTCGGCTACAAACGAGAAGCGGTGTCCTTGTGTTTGCTGGCGGTTTGTTGTTAGCGTTAGCATATCCATTTGTATCAAAAAGGTCTGATAAGAAGAAAGTTGTGGTCTTGATAGCTTTGGGCTCTTTATTTGTTCTTCTTATGCTTCCTTTGGTTATGCATGAAATAGGTCCGTTACTTACCAGGTTTTTATCTGAAGGACGAGAGCATGAAACATCCGCAGGCAGGTTAACGAGTGCATTATATATATTCGATATAGTATGGAATCCTTTGTACTGGATTCCGCAAGGTAATCCGACATATCTGGAGGGGGCTAATAAGCCGCATTCGAATATTGCAGCAATATTTTTAGAAGCGGGAATTCTTGGATTAGTCGGCTGGTTTATGTTGTTTGTAAGGCCGGTTTTTTTACTTGCGAAATATTATTATTCAAGGAATTCAGATGTTATTGCGAGTACGGTTTTTGTTGCTTCAGTTATGGTCTTGATCTTGCAGTTGAGCCTTAACGTTCCTGTTATGGATCAAATATGGTTATGGGCAGGCGCTTTAAATGGTGTGCTTGAAAGGGTGCGTCATACTGGAAAGTTGGGGGATATTAAGAATGATACTGTTATACGAGAAGAAAAACGTTGCCTCCATCTTGTGTCGGACGAATAAATAATATGCATATATTGTCTGATAGCTGGGTGTGCGTGCGTTATCTATGTGTCGCTATAATTTATGCTAGTGTGATATTCGCTGTTAGTGACGCTGTGTCATCTGATGTCCCTGTAAATGGTTCTAAGAATTTTATTATTTTTGACGCGACACTTTATAAAGAAAAGCCGGACTACCTGGGGCAAGGGATTATTCCTTTAACTGTGATTTATGAGAAAAAATTCTGGCCTGTCGGGAGTTATGATAAAAATATTGCGCCAGATGAAAGATTTGTGCGGAAACTTGCAAAATCAATCAGGCCAAAATCTAGATATGTGGTTCTTGATATTGAAAGTTGGCCAATAAGAGGATATCAGCGGAAGCCAGAAGTAGTTGAAAAAAGTATTGAGAATTACTTGAATGTTTTAAAGTGGTTCAAGCAAGAGCGTCCGGATTTGCATATTGGGTACTTTGGGTTTCCAAAAAATAACTATATAGATGCTCAAGAAAGTTCGGGAACATTTATGTATGGCAGGCACATGAAAGAGGTGCGTTCTATATTACCAATACTGACACTATCAGATGCAGCATATCCATCCGCTTATACTTTTGAAGGGTCATTTTTAAACTGGACGAAAGCATTTTTAGGTATGCTAAAGAAACTTAAGATGCATTATCAGGGAAAGATTTATGTGTTTATGTCTCCTGATTATATTGATGCTAGTTTTATAGATAATCATGAAAACGATAATAAGCCTTTACCTGATGGCATGTGGCGTAAACAACTGGAGTTTGCATATGACCATGTTGATGGGGTGGTGATCTGGGGTGGTTGGAAAGATCACGAAATGAATCGTCTTAAATGGGATGGTCGGCGCCAGTGGTGGAGTGAAACGAAAGCGTTTATTAAAGATAAAAATTTATATAATTATAATTGAACTATAATCACCTAGAGTGAAAGTTACTCTCTC
>WGBH01000149.1 GCA_015494435.1 Thiotrichaceae bacterium
AGCCAGTGCGGGAACTTTTACAGGGGCTAAATATTGTGATGGCGATGAGCCTGTTGCATTATTTACAATAGAATCGATTGCTTTAGCACCACCTGAGGTTGAAAGCATGCCTCGACGACCAAAAGGTGCTAATTGGGTAATACCAAAACGCGAGCCTAGGTCTTTACTAAATTCATCATTAGCAATCACAATGCGCGCTTCAATGGAGACTTGGCGAATCGGTACATCAAGACTTCTTACCATTTCGCGAATAGCATCAATATTTGCAACAGTATCTTGAACGAGTAGTGTATTAGTACGTGTGTCAACCGATATATTTCCTCTATTGGAAAGTAAAGTGCCTTGTTTATCACCTTTGGAAGATTTAACCAGTTCAATAAGATCTTCAGCTCGCGCATAATTCACTGGGATGTATTCTGTTACTAACGGTTCTAATTCTTTGATTCTTTTAATTGATTGTAGTTCTTGTTGTGCTTTAGCGGCAAGTTCACTAGCAGGTGCTACCCAAATAACATTGCCATTATTACGCATACCAAGTGCTTTGGATTCCAACACAATATCTAAAGCTTGATCCCAAGGAACATTTTTTAGGCGTAGGGTTATATTACCTTTTACACTGTCGCTAACCACAATATTTTTATCGGTGAAATCAGCTAATAATTGCAAGACTGAACGTATTTCAATATCTTGGAAATTTAAGGATAATTTTTTACCTTTATAGACTTTCTTTTTTGGTTTCAGGCTGTTTTTAATCTCAGATGCTTTCTTTTTAGCTCGTTGAATCTTCTTTATCAGTACAATCAAACGTCTGCCTTCGCGTCGGCTTTCAAACTCAAAGGAGGTTATTGCTGTAATGTCAATAACCACATTCGCACCACGACGGGTAATATCGATAAAAGAGGCAGGCGTTGAAAAATCCATCACACTAAGACGACGTTTGGCTTGATCTACACGAATATTTTTAAGCAGTATTGAGACTTTATTGCCTTTTTTATTAATTTCAGCTTCAACATTGGCATTTGGTAATGGAATAATGACACGTCCATTGCCATTATTTTCACGACGAAAATCTATTCTACCGAGTCTATTTGGGATTACCGCTTTGGCTTGATAAACGGGTTGCACAGTTTGGGCAACTTTAGCGGCTTCATAATAATAAGGCGTTGTTTTTGGTTGTGAACGTACCATTGTATTATCTGCCATTGCCTGATTGCTGACTGATTTTTGTTGGACCAGTGGTCTAACCGTTTTATTCGGATCATTATATTCAGGTGCTATCGAAGGTTTGATAATAGGCTTCGTTATTTCTGTTCTAAGAGGAATAACAGTTCGTTTAGTATTTGCTGTTTTTTGATCTGAAAAGAGAATAACAACATCATTACCTGTAATTTTAGTGCTGTATTCTTTGTTTTTCTTTAATTCAATCATGACACGAAGCTTTCCTGAGGCTTGTGCGAATTTAACATTTTTAATCAAATTTGATTGAATGATTTTAGAGCGCAAACTTGATGCAGACAATGTGTCAGGAAAATCCAACACTAACATCTGTGGAAACTTCATCATAAAGCTTGTAGGACGAACTGCTACACTATCAAAATGAAGCCGTAACAAAGTGCTATCAACGCCTTGTTGAGTGGTAGTTACCGTTTGCAAATTACTCGTTGCTTGACAGCTCTCAGCTGCCAACATAAAAACGGGCAGTGCTAACGCAAACAAAGCGTGTTTAAATGTTTTCATTTTAAGACCTACTATTGACACAATTATTTTATTTTTTGAATTATTTGTTTTTTATGGGTGCTTAAATATTTTTACCGATTGTTGAACGGGGTTTGTAAACCCGTCTACATTTTTGGCTTAAATACAATAAAGTCTCACCGTTTTTTATCGGGAAGTTCCAAGTAATCTAGCTAAAATCATTGCGTGAAACTTCCTAAGGCTTCTTTAAAACGTTTCGACGGGGTTAAAAACTCCGTTGAGCTAAAGGCTAAATTTTTATGGGTGTTTAAATATTTTTATTCTTACAAACAACTATAAACTTTGTTCTCGTGAACAAACAATAAAATTTAGCTAAGTGGTATTATTTATGATAGATTTTATATATGTAACTAATTATTTAAATTGATTAGTCTTTTAAAGTAATCAGTGTTTCTCTTTCTTTGTAGCCACCACTCCCATTGGGAACAATTTCTCTAATTGCTATTTCAGTTTCGGAGATAGAGAGCACTTGACCATAGTTTTGCCCTAAGTAATTATCTTTTTTGATACTTTGAACACCGCCATTGGGTGTTTTTATCAACGCCCATAGGGTTTTTTCTTTATTAACTGTACCAACCATACTGAGACTATCTAAAGGAAAACTTTCAAGAAATTCTTTTACTCGAGTCGTATCTAATTTAATACCATTATCAATCATTTTAGGCGCGCTATCAGGAATCAACATTGATATATCAAAAGGATCTTTTTCATGCTTTGGATAAGCATAACGTAGATAGGGTTTGATTTCTGGAATAGGCTCAATCGGTTTAGCAGCTTTAGCTCTTTGTTCAGCAAAATAGCTATCAAGATCTGTCATATCTTGATTGCAAGCGGTGAGTGTTATTGCCATCCAAAATAAACTCGTTGCTACTGTAGGCCGCCTGAATCTGAAAAAGTATAAGCCTAATCGTTTTTTTGGAATTTCAATTATTCGCTTGAATTTCATTATACATCGCCCTCATCATCTGCCCCTTCTTCTATATAACGATAAGTTTGAATGGTCGCTTCCATTATTATTCTTGCCGCTGTTTTTTTGTGCTTATTTTTTTCTTTATTTTGTTTCTCTGGGGTAAGACGAATATCATTAATAGTAACAATTCGTGGCAAAGCGGATAAATCACTGACAAAAGAGGCTAACTCATCATAACGACCCTTCGCTTTTATTTTAATCGGTTTTTCAGCGTAAAACTCCTTATGAATCTCTGCTTTTGGTTCAAATAAATCAATTTCTAATCCATTTGAAAGACCTTTTTCTGATATATCTAGGATTAAACCTGGAATTTCAGTATTACTAGGAAGTTGTTTAATAAGAGAACCAAAGGATTCTTGCATTTCATTAAGTTGTGCTTTAAAAGCGGGTAACTGATTTGCTCTTGCTTGTTTTTTCTCATAAATGACTTTTAAACTTAACTCTTCGGCTTGCACTCGTTCTAATTGATCCATTTGATCAATAATAAGTATTTTATAGCCTAAAAAAAGTACAGCACCTAATACAATTAAAATAGCAATTACTTTAACGGGAACAGAAACATTACTCGGATCTTCCATTAACTCATTAAATTCTTGAAGATCAATTGCCATAAGGATCACCTTCTTTTTTATCATCAGCGCCCATTTTGATTATTTGAGTAACATTGAGTTTAAAACGGCGTAAACGG
>WGBH01000150.1 GCA_015494435.1 Thiotrichaceae bacterium
GGCCATGTATTTCTGAAAAGATAGTAATCACTAACTGCCGATTTCAGCATTTCTGCAGGTGCGATATACACCTCACCGAGAAAACCATTTTCTACAGGATTAGAAACCACATATAAATCAAAAACATCCTTGCCAGAACCTAGCTCACCCTTAGGAATATAAAAGAGTTGTGGTCGGGTCGTATTACGCGCCACTGGCTGTTCAAAACTACCACTCCAACCCAATAAATTATCATTCACAAACACCGCTACATTCTGACTAACAGCAGGTAATGCGATTGCCCATAGTCCTTGTGGTTCCTCAGCAAATTCAAATTCAAAATGATAAAGAAGTTTTCCTGAGGCTATTTCTGGAAAATTTTTAATATCCTTACGCCATTCATGCGGTATTTTCACCTTACGCTTATTCTTATCTTCTGTTGCTTTTAAATCCTTTACACAGTTTGCTAAAATAACTTGCAAGGACTCATCAAAAACAGCGGCATTGGTTAAACTATCTGGAATAGAATCTGGACATCTTCCTGTTGTATCGGTATACAAGCTTGCCTCAGAAAGTAAAATACTCCCTTCAACAGGAGAAAAATGAGTATGCATTACTTTCCAGCCTCCTCCCATAATCAATAGCACAAGCAACAAAGGAAATAACCGACTCGATATGATTTTTTTTAGCAATGCTTTTAAATAGCTTGATTTTAAATATTTTTTCATCATTTTAAAGTTGATCCAACATTGCTTGTAATGCTTCTTCGTGAGTAAAACCTAGAGCGAGCATTTGTGCAATAATCTCTTTATCTTCTGCCTGAAACGCATTTTTTGATGCCACGAATAAGGCATTAGCACCTACCTCCAACTGCTGTAAGACTTCCATTCCTTGCACCATATTAAGTGAAAAGACTAATAGCAATACATCCATAATCTCTTCAGCTGATTTCCCTCCTGCTTGAAGTGCCTGTGCAATTTGCAAGGGATCTTTTTGTGATCCTTGCTGTTTAGGTTGCTGTTGATGCATACTCAGCTCACCCATTCTCCAACCTTCAAACACCGCTTCATTGCGTGAATTTACTTCTAATTTACGGTAAATACGCTTGATATGAGAAGCGACCGTATGCGGTGATATTTCTAATGAACTCGCGATTTCTTTATTGGAGTAACCGCGTGAAATATATTGCAAGACTATTTTCTCTTTAGGAGTCAGTAATGCTTCTGTATTACTTGTATCCAATTGATTACTAGAGGTTGTTTCTCCTTTTTGAAAAAAATCAAGAATAAAACGCGCAATCGCAGGACTAATAGGAGAGCCACCTTCTAATAATTTCCTAATTGAATCTTTAATATGCTGCTCAGATTCATCTTTTAATAAATAACCCGTCGCACCTGCTTTAATTGCCTCAACCACACTATTTTCATCACCAAAACGAGAAATCACCATAATATCGGCTTCTTTATGTTGCGCTCGTGTTTGTTTTATTAATTGTTGACCATTCCCATCAGGCAAACCAAGGTCCGTTAGCAATACATCTAATTCATTATTATTCAACCAAACCGAAGCTTCTTTATAAGTCTCAGCCATACCCACCAAAGACAGATTAGGCTGTGCATTCACTATATCAGCCATTCGTTTCAATGTTCCTTGGTCATCTTCAACCAGAAAAACACGGTAATTTTTAGTCGTCATTGTTAACACCATTTCTATTTTATTCAGGGAGAATTAGACGAATTGAGCACATAAAATGATCTCTATAAAACAGGTCTCATTAAAAATATAAAATAAAACAATTGGGATTACGATATAGAGACAATCAAGAGATAACCTTAAGTATATTAATATATCTTAGGTAAAAGTTAAGCGACACCCTATCCCCTATTTAAGGGACAAACCGCATTTTAAGACTCACTTATCCAAGGGATAGTCTAATCGGGTCATAGCATACATGATATAAACCAAGATGAACGAAAATAGAAGTCATCCAAGAGAGAGATTAAAAATCAACTCCAAAAAATAATGACAAATTAAAAGTCATTACCATTTGTAATAAGGGAAATGTCAATTATGAAAATATTCAACACATTAATGGTAGGAACAGTTTTAGCCGTTATAGCACAAACAACCGTTGCTGCACCCAATAAAAATACGGTTTATTTTAAAGACCCAGCGATTGCAGGTAGTGGTTGCCCAGCAGGTAGCAGTGAGTTTGTTATCACGCCCGATGGTTCAACCCTTAGTATTTTATTTGATAACTATATTGCTGAACCTGGTAATAAGTCATGCAGTATTGCCTTACCAGTGCATATACCTAATGGCTTTCAAGTATCGAATATGACCGCTGATTTTCGTGGCTTTGTTAAAGGTCGAGCAGAATTACGACGCTCTTACTTCTTTGCAGGTAATCGTACCCCGACCTTGAAAACGCAACTCTATAAAAGACACGGAGATGATTATATTGTGCGAGATAATTTGATGCCAATGACTGAATCATGGTCTCGATGTGGTCAAGATGTCAATATGCGTATTAATAGTCGCATTAGAACAAAAGACAGATACAGTAACATCAGTGTTGATTCGCTTGATTTATCAAACGGTGTAGTATTTCATCTTCAATATCGTCGATGCCATAATTAGCAACTGAATCTGCATTAATCTCACGGATTCAGACAATTAAGTATGCCCAAAAAGTCCTGTTTTTACTCAGCTATAAGCAGGCAATTTATTGATCCCCCCCAAGTAATACATACTTCCAGTAACTTCTTCAAACTCGCCTTTAAGTTTTTGTTATTTTATAAATTTCCCCTGCTTGTTAAGTTTTGGTTAATTTTATATCAATTATAATTATTAGCACGAAAACGCAATTTTAGAACATAATTTGGGGCAATTTTATGAAACCGATCACTCTTAAAGCAGTCAGAAAATATTACGCACGCTTGGGCTTTAATGTAACAAAATCCAATGGTTATTTTTGTGCAGAACGTAAAAGTAATAGAATGTTTATTCAATCAGATCGTATTGATTTATTGTGTCAAACCATGAATCGTTTAGCCTAAAAAAATAATCTAACTCTCAATCATTGCTTGGAACTTCCTTACCTGAATCCATGAGACTACTACAACATTAGCCTCACGGATTCAGGTATTATTTTCTCTCTTTTTATCAACTACACTTAAAGATGATTATTTATTAATCTTTGAGTGCAAATCTCACTCTAATAATTGTCCGATGCTATCTTTTTCTTAAAGACTGCGATACCCTCGCGCCGATTTCAACTATTAAAAAAACTATCATTCAACCGTCATAAATAAACACTACACTATAATAATGAATAATAAAATGACTAATGCGCTCGGAGAATCCGTTAAACAACAACGTGAACTCCTCAAGAACCTACTCGGGAAATCTTTAACACGCCTTGTAAGTAATATCATTCCATATATGTCTGACAAAACGTCTTTAGAAGACTATCTGCTAGATTCCTGCAAAGACTTACCCTATTGTAAATATCTATTTGTATTAAATCCAACAGGCAAACAAATAACCGCTAATTTGTTTCAAAATGGAAAAGATGAAAGCCAATTTGGAAGAGAGCGTTTACACCGCCCTTATATGCGGGGCGTGTTTGAACAAGACTTTACCTTATCCTATGCTTATATTAGCAGAAATAAAAAACGCCCTTCACTCACTGCGATCCAAACGATTCGTGATCAAGAAAATAATCGCCTTGGCTTTCTAGGAGTGGATTATGATTTACGTGAACTACCACGTACTGGCGCACTGTATGAAGAACCACGTCATTGGCGACAAATAAAAGGCGATCCCGCTATTCGTGGTGGATTATTTACACAACAACGTGCTGAAAGCTTAATGGATCCACAACTCGACAATGTACTTGCCTTGCAAGAGGAGCTCATGCTTCAACATGGGGTATATCACTGCCAAATTCATTTTTCTAGTAGTCGCTCAACCATTTGGCATGTTGACGACCCTTATTCTTATCGAATATTAACCATTGATGACTTATCAAACCCTGATATTTGTCTTGCCTACCCTAAAAGACCCTATTTTGAAAGAGCCATTGTTCCACAAGAGGCTATTATAAAAATCTTTGAGCAATTCAAAACACTACGCACCTCTGACAGCACCATTTATTTACGCTCTGCTTCGCTAAATTTGGTGAATGGCTTTATTGGTTTAAATTTTTCCTGTGATGGTTCACACTATTTGGTATATGATGATTTTTTAGAGAAAGGCTTAGATTTTTGGTTTGGTGTATAACACACTGAGGAGCTACGGATGGAGACAAAAAACTTCGATGCATTAATTGAATCAATTTGTGCAACAGGATGTATAGAGGTCAATCGAACTATCATACTATTAGAAAAAGGAGAAGCACCTGCCTATCTAAAAGACCTCCCCCCTGCTGACTACCAAAGTGTGTTAAAAGAGCTGAAATCTATTATGGATATTTACGGCGGTAAGGTTTGTTCTTTGTAAGCCGAAATTTAAGAATAGAGCGAAACCAAATTGCCGTCAACTAGGTATTGACCTTGAACCAGCAAGGTTCAAGTGGGCGTCCTCGTAATATTTATTAGGCTTACCACCGTAGCGGTCATGCACACAAAATATTAACCAGACCCCGGAGTTCTTAATTAGGCTCAAGGGATTTCCCACCTAATCAACGAATAACCCAGAATTCGCTCACAAGGTTTATACTAATACAAAGCCTCTTCTTTGTTAAGTCCATTAATCCACATTTAATTTTCAGTTGTCAGCAAAAGTATTTTTTATCTCTGAATAAAACCTTATTTCAAGCTTTAAAAACAGGTAATAACTCTTTAATATCATATAGTTATGCCAATATATTTAACAAGGTTATATCTTGCTCAATTAGTTTAGAAATAAAACATTTTTATTTTTTTATAAGCCATCATTATTATAATTTATTGGACTATAAAGTATTTTATGCTAACACCTAAAAAGTCTTCTATTAAATAATTTTTAGCCATCATTTTAGCGTCTAATTGCTCTATAATTCTCAAACTCTAAAGTAATGAGATTTAAGCTATGGATTTAGGAGATTATCGTAGAGAGTACACAAAGGGAGGGCTTCGACGTAAAGATTTAAACGACAATCCTTTTGAACAATTTGAAAAATGGTTTTTGCAAGCGGATCAAGCAAATATTCAGGATGCAAATGCAATGAGTTTAGCAACTGTTTCTAGGGATGGAAAACCGTCATTGCGTACTGTTTTATTAAAAACATTTGATACGGATGGTTTTGTTTTTTATACCAATTACAGCAGCCAGAAATCACAACAAATCAACCAAAATGCCAATGTGGCACTCCTTTTTCCTTGGACAGGATTAGAACGTCAAATTGAAGTCACAGGAAAGGCTGAAAAAATCCCAACCTCCGAATCATTAAAATACTTTCTTTCACGTCCAAAGGGAAGCCAGTTAGGTGCCTGGGCATCGAATCAAAGCACTCCCATTACTTCACGTAATTTACTTGAAATACAACTTCATAAAATAAAACAAAAATTTAAAACAGGAGACATTCCCCTTCCTGATTTTTGGGGAGGTTATCGGGTCATACCTGAAAAAATTGAATTTTGGCAAGGCGGGTCAGCGCGTATACATGATCGCTTTGAATACCGACGAGTCGAAAATGGCTGGGAGATACTTCGTTTGCAACCCTAGACATCCTAGACAAAAATTTGCCTTAGGGACGTGTACAGAATAACTTCCCGAATTTATAACGCAGAGTTTTTATTTCAGATTGGATGAACTCATGAGGCGCATAGTCATTCTACGCAACGAATGAGATCATCCAAGCTGGGATAAAAAGACAAGTTAGAATCGAGAAGTTATTTCGTGTATATTCCTTATTTACCCACTATTCTATCAATGACCGTATTTGTTGCAGCACTCGCGGCGGCGGCACTCATTTTAACGGGGATAGAGGCAACAGCAACAGTGGCAGAGGTTGCAGCTCCAATGATTTGACCAGTGCAACCTTGTAATCCTAAAAGAGTAAGAAAAAATAGTATTCGTATTTTATATTTCATTATATTCTGCTCTGTTTATTATTTGATAAAGAAGTCTTTACATCTCCAACTCTGGTAACTGATCTCCTGCATCACCAAAAGAGGTAGCATTATTATTGCTCAATTGGCTATTAGTTGATGCTTTTTCTTCAAAATTCAAACGCCATTCAAGGTTATTTCTTGAAGTTGCATTTTCTGCGGCCTCTTCTCTGGATATTCGACCCGCTTTATACAGAGCAACCAAGGATTGATCAAAAGAGTGCATACCATCACCTGCCCCTTTTTCCAGTAAATCTTTTAGTTGCTGAGTTTCACCATTACGAATTACTTCGCCAATAAAAGGGGTATTCACCAACACCTCGGTTGCTAGCGCCAATTGACCGCGTGTATCCTTAATTAAGCGTTGTGCAATAATACCGCGAAGATTTAAAGAAAGATCCATTAAGACACGTTGTTTATGTTCTTTAGGAAATAAATACAGTAAACGATCCAGTGCTTGTGTGGTACTAGTGGCATGTAATGTAGTGATGACAAGATGCCCTGTGTCTGCAAAACCCATTACTGCCTCGACCGTAGGAGTATCTCGAACCTCTCCTACCATAATAACATCAGGTGCTTCACGCATCGCTTCACGCATTGCACTAGCATAAGATAAAGTATCAAAACCAACCTCGCGTTGTCCAATAATGGACTTATCATGCCGAAAAACAAACTCAATGGGGTCTTCAATGGTCAGCATATGTCCAGCATGACGTTCATTGCGGTATTGAATCAGCGATGCCATTGAGGTTGATTTACCTGCACCTGTTGAGCCGACAAACAGCAGTAAACCTTCTTTTTTCATCACTAAACTTTTCAAGACATCGGGTAAACCTAAGTCTTCTGGCTTTTTAATTTGTGAACGTACATAACGAATCACCATCGACACTTCACCGCGCTGATGATAAGCATTGACGCGAAAACGCCCAACATCACGAATCGTCAAACCTTTATTCATTTCTTTGCTTTCACAAAAGGTCTGCCATTCTTGATCGTTCATTAAATCTTTTGCTAAGACCGCAATAACACCTGGTTCCATGCGCTTATTAGTAATCTGCTTTAATTCTCCTTTGATTCTAATCGCCGCTTTAGCGCCTGTAGTTAAATACAAATCAGATGCATCGTATTTAACCATTGCATTGAGATAGTTTTTTATTTTCATTACTTATGCCTCATAGTCATCAAGCGCTTCAATAGACATTGTTTCTGTGCCTTTAAAGAAATTATTTTTATTAGCAAAACGGCTATTGAGTTTAAGTTGTAAACGTAACTCATTCATTGAATCGGCATGTCGCATGCCTTCTTGTACATCAATAATACCCGCATCAATTAAACGAAATAAGGATTGATCGAAGGTACACATCCCTTGTTCATTGGATTTTGAAATCAGCTCTTTAATCGCATGAACTTCCCCTTTAAGGATCAAATCTGACATCATCGGTGTATTCAAGAGAATTTCAATCGCAGGGACACGCCCCCCCTTTTTTTTCTTACGGACTAAACGCTGTGATACCACACTTTTAAGATTTAAAGAGAGATCCATTAATAATTGCTGGCGTCTTTCTTCGGGAAAAAAATTAATAATACGATCTAATGCCTGATTGGCACTATTAGCATGTAAAGTACTTAAACAAAGATGCCCAGTTTCAGCATAAGCAATCGCATATTCCATTGTTTCACGATCACGAATTTCCCCCAGAAGAATTACATCTGGCGCTTGGCGTAATGTGTTTTTTAAGGCAATGGCATAATTTTCAGTGTCCAGACCCACTTCACGCTGTGTAATAAGGCATTTTTTATGCTTATGAGTGAATTCAATTGGGTCTTCAATCGTAATAATATGTCCATAGGAGTTTTCATTTCGATAATCAATCATTGACGCTAAAGTGGTTGACTTACCTGATGAAGTTGCACCTACCATAATGACCAATCCACGGTGTGTCATTGCAATATTTTCTAAAACTGGTGGTAAACCTAACTCTTTTATACGCGGAATATCTTGCGGAATATGCCGTAACACCATCCCTGGGCAACCGCGCTGAGTAAAGGCATTGACACGAAAACGTGCTTTTTTTGGTAAACTAATAGAGAAATTACATTCCAGCTTTGCTTCAAATTCACGCACTTGAATATCATTCATAATCGAACGCACTAAAAAGCGTGACTGCTCATCATTTAAAGGCTGTTCTGATAAAGGTCTTACCTGCCCACTGACCTTAATCGAGGGCGGTGCTTCTGCGGTGATAAAAAGATCAGACCCCCCTTTTTTTAATAGACCATCCAATAGAGAATGAACGTAACTAACTGCGCTGTCTTTATCCATAATTATTTATTGAGTATTTATAATTTTTATATTAGACCCCATCCACTACAAAGCAGAAGGATTAGAGGCTTTCTTTAGCGCAATTTCACGTGAGATTAAACCCTGTGCCATTAATTTTTGTAGACCTTGATCCATTGTTTGCATTCCTTCACCTGCACTGGTTTGCAAAGTAGAACGCATTTGCGCCAGTTTGTTTTCCTTGATCATATTACGGATAGCATCTGTACCTAACATGATTTCATGCGCTGCAACCCGTCCACCACCTACTTTTTTTAATAGCGTCTGTGAGATAATCGCTTCTAATGAGGAAGAAATCATTGAACGCACCATATCTTTTTCGGCCGCAGGAAATACATCCACAATACGGTCAATGGTTTTAGGTGCGCTAGTAGTATGCAAAGTACCAAAGACTAAATGCCCTGTTTCAGCGGCACTTAATGCCAGACGAATGGTTTCTAAATCACGCATTTCACCCACTAAAATAGTGTCAGGGTCTTCACGCAACGCTGAGCGTAAGGCGGCATCAAAGGTTTGTGTATCTCGATGTACTTCACGTTGATTGATTAAACATTTTTTACTGTCATGCACAAATTCAATCGGATCCTCAATAGTGAGAATATGCCCGTATTCGGTTTTATTTTTATAATCAACCATTGCCGCTAAAGTGGTTGACTTACCCGAACCTGTTGGCCCTGTGACCAGCACTAATCCACGCGGTTTATCCGATATTTTTTTAAAAATAGCAGGGGCATTTAAATCTTCTAATGATAATATTTTACTGGGAATAGTACGAAATACCGCCGCTGCACCACGGTTCTGATTAAAAGCATTGACACGAAAACGCGCTACACCTGGAATCTCAAAGGAGAAGTCCGTCTCCCAATGCTCCTCATAGGATTTGCGTTGCTTATCATTCATGATGTCATACACCATGCTGTGAACTTCTTTATGCTCTAACACAGGTAAATTTACCCGACGCATATCACCATCTACGCGTATAATAGGGGGCTGACCTGCGGAAATATGTAAATCAGAGGCATTGTTTTTTACCGAAAAGGCAAGTAATTGAGTAATATCCATAGCAAGGTTTCTTATTTTTATTTTATTAGATACATTATTAGAAGGTGAGAATAACACACATGAAAAGCCTATGTGACAAGCTCCAGATAATCGGGGCTGATATTTCAAATGCTGTTGATGCTTATCAACGCAAGGAAAATAGCGTGCAATTACTAGCGGTTAGCAAACATCATCCTGTTAACGCCATACGTGAAGCGTATGCCTGTGGACAACGTGCTTTTGGTGAGAATTACACACAAGAAATGCTTAAAAAAGCCGAAGCATTAAAAGAGCTTGCGATTGAATGGCATTTTATAGGGCCACTTCAATCCAATAAAACACGTCCGATTGCAACAATAGCTACTTGGGTTCATACGGTTGATCGAATGAAAATTGCGAAACGCTTGAGCAAACAACGCCCTGCTCATTTACCGCCTTTATCAATCTGTTTACAGGTTAATATCAGTGAAGAGAGTAGTAAATCAGGTGTTTTTCCTCAAGAATTATCCACATTAGCACAAGAAGTCACTCAGCTTCCTAATATTAAATTACGCGGTTTAATGGCAATTCCAAAAGCTGAAACGGATTTTAACAAACAGCGTGAAATTTTTGCTAAGCTTCGGTGTTTACAAGAAAATCTAATCAAACAAGGAATGACAGAATTAGATACCCTTTCAATGGGAATGAGTGCTGATATGTCAGCGGCCATTGCTGAAGGTGCGACTATTGTACGCATTGGTACGGCAATCTTTGGGATTAGGGAAAACTAAAATAAGAAATAGAGGATAAAATGAAAAAAATCACATTTATCGGTGCGGGAAATATGGCGCAAAGCCTTATTGCTGGATTATTTAAAGATGAGACATCACTAACCATTTGCGTCGCTGATCCTGTGGATAGTCAATTAGAAAGGGTTCGTAAGCATTGGCCTAATGTGGTAACCCATTGTGACAATCTACAAGCCATTGAAAAGACAGATGTAATTATTCTAGCGGTTAAACCACAGCTAATGCAGCAAGTTTGTGAGCCATTACAAAATACAGTACAACAAATGCAACCATTGATTATATCCATTGCGGCTGGGATAACAGAGGCGAATTTATCCCAATGGCTAGGTGGTAATTTAGGTGTACCCGTGGTGCGCTGTATGCCTAATACCCCCGCTTTAGTGCAGGCAGGTATTACAGGCTTATATGCTAATGAATTAGTCGCAGAAAATCAGCGTAATTTAGCCGAATCTATTTTAAGAGCCGTTGGTAGCACTCTCTGGTTTGAGACGGAAGAAAAATTAAATGCCGTAACCGCTGTCTCAGGTAGTGGACCTGCGTATTTCTTTTTAGTCATGGAAGCAATGCAAGCCACCGCTGAAAAACTCGGTTTATCAGCAAATGATGCCCAATTATTAGTATCACAAACCGCCTTTGGTGCGGCTAAACTTGCCCTTGAAAGTACCGATAATGCCGCTGAACTGCGTCACAAAGTCACCTCAAAAGGAGGCACAACGGAAGTTGCTATTCATGAATTAATACAAGGCGGCTTAATGGAATTATTTGATACTGCATTACATGCTGCGGCTAAACGATCAGAAGAGTTAAACAATTGAAAAAACATGATGAACTACCGACAGAACATGAAGACTGTTTATTATCTTGTTTAAATTTTTTAATAAAAATAGCCGTTAGGGCATTGGCTATACTAATGATGCTTGTTATTTTTTGGGG
>WGBH01000151.1 GCA_015494435.1 Thiotrichaceae bacterium
CTTTTATACTATATAAGGATATTATAAGATCATGAAAAAACTATTATTCAGTGCCATATTGTTTGCTCTTACGGCTCAAGCGAGTGAACATAAAACAGAAAAACACCATGCCGCTCACTGGGGATATGAAGGTGATACAGGTCCTGCACATTGGGCCGAAATATCTGAAAAATTTCAACTCTGCGGTAGTGGTGTAAACCAATCACCTATTAATATTAAGAGCAATTTTGATGTTGAGTTACCAAGCATTAAATTTGACTATAAAGGCAAGGTTAAAAAAGTGGTTAATAATGGACACACCATTCAAGTTGATATTGCACAAGGAAGCAGCATTGAAATTGAAGGACAGCAATTTGATTTAAAACAGTTCCATTTTCATACGCCCAGTGAAAATACGATTGACGGTAAAGGCTTTCCTTTAGAAGCTCATTTTGTACATCGTAACCAGAAAGAAAATACCTATGCGGTTGTTGCAGTGATGTTTGAAGAAGGGGATGAAAACCCTATTCTTAAAAATATCTGGGAAAAAATGCCAAAAGAGGAAAGAACAACAGCAGAGCTTGATGAAAATCTTAGCTATACCAAACTAATGCCTGAAGACAAAGATTATTATCGCTTTAATGGCTCTTTCACAACCCCACCTTGTACGGAAGGTGTTAAATGGATGGTACTAAAGAAGCCAATGACCGTGTCAAAAGCACAAATTAAACAGTTTTTTGATACGATGAAGCATCATAATAATCGTGATATTCAGAAAATAGATGCTCGTATTATTGTTGACTAAAAAAACTTATTAATTAATCTTAGAAGTGAATACACAAGAGTGGATAAGCGATAGCACATCCACTAGAATTCAAGTACTTATGGTGGATGCGCTGCAGTGATCCACCCTACATTTTCGACTTAGCAAAGGTGTTAATAGTATTGCATGATATTAAGTATATCGTCATGAGAATATGATGCCAGTCTCAAAATCGTGAAAATACTACAAAATACCATTCAAAAAGTAATTATTTCTATTTCATATCCACAGCATTTTTCTTTTTCTCAAGATCAACTACACATTCATCAATAATTAATTTCATTTCTTCAGGAGAAAAAAGAGCTTGCTGTTCACTGGAGAGGGTATTTTTACATTGCTTTCTTAAATTAGTTTGAACATTGCGTAAACGTGCTACATTACCCGATATTTTTCCTTGAAAATTACGTATTGCACATTCCTTTACCGATTGGCTAAAACGCTCCTTAGGAACACCAACCTTGATTGAGATGCGGCGACATTCTTCCCGCACTAATTCCAAGGGCATTCCTGTAAAGTCAATCAATTGTGTTTCCTCACCTATGAGCGAATAAGCAAAACTATCTTTGATATGAGCAGTGGCAGTAGCAACAACAGGATTTTTCTCATCAAGCAATTCTGGTTTGGACGCTATTGAATGCGGTGCTTTAGGTATTTTCAGAACAACTTTCTCATTTTCTAATATTTTTTTATCCTGTAACGCTCGCACCCATTGGAATTTCATCCCTAAAAAGACCATTACAAAAAAGATAAGGATGGAGAATACCAATGTCCAGAACAATGTTTTCCATGTCATGGTTTATTTCCTAATTCATATACCCCAAATTAATTCCCTTTTTTCGTTTTCTCCAAAAAGATTTTTTAACCCCTTTAACTTTAATCTTTTTTTCTGCAACCGTCTTATTTTTCGACCAAAAATTATAATGAAAAAGTCTAAAAATAAAAGAAGGGGTACTTTTTTGATAATGTTTTTCATAAGAATGATCCGCCAGCGATGAATTGGTTGAATTCAACACTAAAAATCCAATCGCAGCACTTTTAACCCGCATTAATTGCTCAATAGTATAATGAAGTTTAGTCATTTTGAATTTAGCCTCATCAACAACAATCAAAGTAGAGGAAGCCAGTGATGAGAGCAACAAAGTATCAACAAAATTACCAACAGTTGGTGAATCAATAATAATACAATCAAATTTTTTCTCTGCCTCTGAAATCAAAAATTTCATTTTATTATCACTGATCATTCGCATAATATCCCCCCTATAACTACCTGAGGGAATAACAAACAAACCACTCACCCCTTTAAGCTGTTGAGTCACATTCAGCAAATCCTCATTATCACCTAAATAATTACTTAAGCCACGCTTATTGTAAATCTTTAGTTTTTCAGCAAGTGTTGACTTTCTTAAATCTGCATCAATCAGTAACACTTTCATCCCCATTTGTGCATAAGCACATGCCATATTACAAGCTGTGACTGTTTTACCTTCATTAGGTGAGCAACTAGTCACTAGTAACACTTTTCCATTTTGTTGCACTAGTGTAAAACGCACATTAGCCGATAAAAGTCGATAAGCTTCTGAAAAAGGATCATTAGGGGTTAATACCGTTGCCATCGCTAATCCTGCTTGTTTGATTTTTTTTGGCTTAGGAACTAGTCCTAATACAGGCATTCCTGTTGTACGTTGTAAATCCTCTGTGGATTTAAGGGAATGGTCAAATATTTCACGCAAAAAAACCAATCCAAAACCTAAAAATAAACCACTGAGTAAACCAATCGCTATATTTAATCCAGATCTTGGGCGATACTTATTCGTCGGCATTATCGCAGGATCAACCACTTTAATATTACTTGTATTAATTAATGAGGCAACACGTACCTCATCAACACGTTGTAGTAGATTTTTATAAAGACGCGCATTAGATTCAACCTCTCTTTTTAAACGATTGTAATCAATACTGCTGTTTTGAAGTGCCTGCAATTTCCTATTAAAACGGGCTAATTCTTTACGTAAACGACGCTCTTCGGATTGGGCTGCTAAAAAAGTCGCTTTGAGATCATTATGCTTTGTTGTTGCTATCACTCTTTTTTCGCTTGCAAGCTTTTGCTGTGCATCATTAATCTGTTGTTTTAAACGCAACATATCAGGATAATCTGGCTTAAATATCTTTAGTTTATTTTGATACTGACCTTCTAAGTCCAATAAACGTGTTTTTAAATTAATAATTACAGGATTACTCAATGCATTAGCACTGCTTCTATTATCAGTTTGTGCTTGTCGATATTTGCTTTCTGCCGCAGAGCGAGCAACCTCCGCCTGAACTAATGCTAAATTGAGCTGGTTTAATTTAGTCACATGTCGGGTCTGATTTTCATCTATCCCTAAAATACCTTTTTTATTAGAGTAAGCGACCAAGGCTTGTTCAGACCTCCTTAAACGTTTTTGTGCCTCATTCACCTGTTTATTTAAAAAGTTTTTAGCAAACTCACCCGTTTGTGTATAAGCATTTGCTTGTAATCGAATAAAATGAGTCACTAATGATGAAACAACATCTTTTGCCTCCTGTGGCGAACGCCCTTCATAATAAATTTGTACTAAATGCGTTTTCTTAATCGAATGAATTGATAACCGACTTGAAAGTAAAGCTGTTAAATCAATAGGCAATACCGTTGAATTGCTGTTTACCTTCTTATGAAAACCAAGTAATGCTTTAATCTTTGTTTTTAGTTGACTCATCAACGATGGCTTATCATTTTTTCCTGTCAGACTATCTTGCAAATTTGTATCTTCAATCACTAAGGATAATAATTTACGACTTTTTAATGCCTCAAAACTGGTATTAAAAAATAAACTATCAAGGCTATCTACACCCGCTGCAATATTTTCGGTATTTCCAAAACTCACTACTTCAGGACCTTTGCGTTCAATCTGAATCATTGCATCAGCGCGGTAAGTGGATTTTGCTGAAAGCGTCAATAGCAGTGCCATACTCGTTGTTAATATCATTGACAATATAATAAGCCATTTTCTACGCCACAGTATCGAGAAGATATCACCAATAGAAATTTCATCATTGCTTTCTGATCTCACAGCATGATCAATAATTTGCACATTAGAAACCGAATTAGCCGTATTTTGTCCATTGATGGGCAAGTTACTAACGGTTTTAAGAACTGGAGTCGTCATGAGTAGAACCTTAACTATGGAATTATTTTAATCTATTAAATTCATCATAGACGTATTCTATCTATCTGAAAAAAAGTTTCTGGATAAAAGGATTCTATATCCGTTCAAGCTATTTGACTAAGATATTAGTAGTTACAAGAATATATTCAGTAAAACTGCCCCCCCCCTCCACTTTGCTCAGAATACTATTTTGTAGTTTGAACGGAGTTAAAGGCGATGCTTATATGTAAATACTTTTGCAACAGTAATTTATAATATTTAATTTAAGAACAATAATTTACCTACAAGACAACAAGATAAATTGTTATCATACGTCGTTCTTAAGAACCTCAAGGAAACTTCCCTGTTTGGAATCTCCTTGCACAATAAACTCAAGTGACCTGTTGTAAGGGTCACCACTGGAGAAAATAACATGCCAATGATAACTTTGCCCGATGGAAGCCAACGCTCCTTTGACAAGCCTATATCCATTCTTGATGTTGCCGCCGATATTGGTGCTGGTTTAGCCAAAGCCACTATTGTAGGAAAAATAAACGGTGATATTTTAGATGCCAGTCATTTGATTGAAACGGATTGTGAATTGCAAATATTCACAAATACCAGTGAAGAAGGCTTAGAAGTCATTCGGCATTCCTCAGCACATTTAATGGCTCAAGCAGTTAAACAATTATTTCCCAATGCACAAGTAACCATTGGCCCTGTGATTGAAGATGGCTTTTTTTATGATTTTGCCTACCAACACGCTTTTACCCCAGAAGATGTTAAGGCAATAGAAAAGCGTATGCAGGAAATTATTAAACAGGATATTCCGATCCAACGCAGTCTCATGTCACGCGATGAGGCAATTACCTTTTTTAAGCAAATGGGAGAAGACTATAAAGCAGAAATTATTGCTAGCATTCCTTCTGATCAAGATTTATCGCTGTATAAACAAGGCGATTTTATTGATCTTTGCCGTGGCCCTCATGTCCCTAGTACAGGAAAAATACCCGCTGTTAAGCTAATGAAACTGGCAGGTGCTTATTGGCGCGGTGATTCTAATAATGAAATGCTACAACGTATTTATGGCACAGCATGGAGCAATAAAAAGCAATTAAAAGCCTATATTCGTCGTATTGAAGAAGCTGAGAAACGTGATCATCGCAAAATTGGGCGCAAACTTGATTTATTCCATATTCAAGAAGAAGCCCCTGGAGAAATCTTTTGGCATGCGAAAGGCTGGACTATTTATCAGACTATCGCACAATACATGCGTGAACAACAACGCCTACGCAATTATCAAGAAATTAACACCCCTCAATTGGTTGATTTTTCACTTTGGGAACGCTCAGGTCATGCAGCAAAATACAGTGATGATATGTTCTCGCTCGAATCCGATGGAAAACAATTTGCACTAAAACCAATGAACTGCCCTTGTCATATTCAAGTTTTTAATCAAGGACTAAAAAGTTACCGTGATTTACCCCTACGCCTTGCAGAATTTGGCTCTTGTCATCGTAATGAAATGTCAGGAGCATTGCATGGCTTAATGCGAGTACGTGCCTTTGTTCAAGATGATGGACATACTTTCTGCACTGAGGAGCAAATTCAACCTGAAGTCGCCGATTTTATTGATTTTTTACACGATGTTTATAAAGACTTTGGCTTTAATGAAGTCATTTATCGTCTATCAACTCGACCTGAAAACCGTGTCGGCAGTGATGAAAACTGGGATAAAGCAGAAAAAGCGTTAGCAGATGCGCTCGATGCCCAACAGCTTGACTGGGAAGAACTTCCAGGTGAAGGGGCATTTTATGGCCCTAAAATTGAATTTTCACTAAAAGACAGTATCGGACGTGTATGGCAATTAGGCACTATTCAAGTGGATTTTTCTATGCCAGAACGTTTAGATGCCCAATACGTTGCCGAAGATGGCTCACGTCAAACACCTGTTATGCTACATCGTGCTATTCTTGGCTCCTTTGAACGCTTTATTGGAATTCTCATTGAGCATCATGAAGGTCGCTTCCCATTATGGTTATCACCTGAGCAAGTAGTGGTCATGAATATTACTGACAAACAGGCAGATTTTGTAAAAGATGTAGTAGATAGATTGAAAAAAGCAGGGATTCGCGCTTTGTCAGACTTGAGAAATGAAAAAATAGGCTTTAAAATCCGAGAACATACTTTACAACGCATCCCTTATTTATTAGTCATAGGAGATCGAGAAGTAGAAGCTGATTCGGTTGCAGTGCGAACGCGCTCAGGTGAAGACTTAGGAACATTGACCGTTTCTGATCTAATCAACACCATAAATAGTGAAATAGCTGCTCGCGGATAAACTGTTTGTGCGCTATTGTTTAAAAAATAGCTCGCATTGGAATGAGAAAATTACTATATTCTTATTCCATACTATTAATTTGCTTTGGAGGAAACAGGCATCGCTCGTAATCAAAAGAAAAATCGTATCAATGACGCTATTACTTTAACACAAGTGCGTCTTATTGATGCAACTGGTGAAAACAAAGGGATCGTATCTTTTCAAGATGCCCTCAAAGAAGCTAAATCGTTAAATCTTGATTTAGTTGAAATTGTGCCAAATGCAGAACCCCCTGTTTGTCGCATAATGGATTATGGAAAATTTAGATTTGAATCCAGTAAACAAAAGGGTGCTGCTAAGAAAAAGCAAAAGAAGACGCAACTAAAAGAAATTAAAATGCGTCCAGGTACTGATATTGGTGATTACAAGATCAAGCTTAAAAAACTGGTTCAATTTCTTGAAGAGGGTGATAAAACTAAAGTTACTATTCGCTTTCGTGGACGTGAAATGGCACATAAAGAGTTAGGCATGGACATGCTAAAACGCGTTGAAAAAGACTTAGAAGAAATAGGGATAGTGGAACAATATCCAAAAATGGAAGGTCGCCAAATGATTATGGTACTTGGTCCTGTAAAAAAACAGAAATCCTAAGAACCTAATAGGAACTTAACTATTAGGAACTTCTCAGCCTATTACACTGATTTTTTGTCCCTGATTCGAGTATCTCAATCAGGAGCAGAAAGTCTGCATGATATGCGTAATTTTATTACTTAAAAGTTCCTATTCCTGCTTTAAAAATTCCCAATCAATCTGTAAATCCTCAAAAATAGAAACCGTTATTGTCTTCTCAAGCGATATCACACGAGGTAAATCATATTTTCCCTTCTCATTCAGACGATAAATCATTCCCCATTCCTCAGTAGGATGAATAATCCAATATTCACGCACACCATGCTGTTGATAAAGTAGACGTTTAGTCTCCATATCCTTTACTGCTGTTGAAGGAGATAATACTTCAATAATCCAGTCAGGTGCACCACGACACCCTTTTTCATCCAGTTTAGAAAGATCACAAACGACCAATAAATCAGGTTGCACTACCGTATCAACTTGATCATCCGCTTCATCTTCTTGTGGCAAACGCACATCAAAAGGCGCGACATACCATTTACAGGATTTCCCCTGTAAATAATTTCTTATTTGCCCACCTAGCTCACCAACAATTTCTTGATGAATGCGTAACGGTGCATTCATAGCATAAGCGATACCCGCAATTAATTCCCACCGTTCACTTTCCGACCAATTACAATAGTCCGCATAGTAAAAATGATCTTTTAATTGTTTCGCTATGGTCATATTTCACCTTCCAAATATTTCTACTTTGTAATACTTAAAGAAGAAAACCTTAATAATATGTCATTTTAACTTATTTTCTCTCTTTATAGTTTATTTCAAACATAACTCTGAATTTGTGAAGCTATAGAATCCAATCAGTAATTTGATTACTAATTAAACAACAATACTTTTCAAAATTTGCTAATCTCTCTCCACTTGTCGGGGAGTCTGCTTTTTTAAGAACTAAAATTGAATGCGGACTGAGAATTATACCCGTTGAACCTGATACGGTTGATGCCGTCGTAGGGAACAAGCCAAAGTTGTTTATCATCATAGCTATTCTTTTTATTCATGCGTTTAATAATATTGAATAATGATGCAAACTATATTCTGTTCTGGCAAGTATTTATTCTATTTTTGCTGGAGAGAAAAAGCAATGTCAGACCCACGTACAATAATTAAAAAACAAATCCCCACAAGTATTATCAGCGAAGTTACCCGCGAGCCATTATCAGGTTCAAAAAAAATCTACGTTAGCAATAAAGACAAGACTTTCAAGGTTGCTATGCGCCATATTGAACTCACCCCTACTTATTTAGGTGGCGAAGGGGATGAGGCTGAATATGAAGAAAATGCACCAGTGCGTGTTTATGATACTTCAGGACCCTATACTGACCCCGATATTGAGATTAATTTAAATAAAGGCTTACCAAAGTTTAGACAGGAGTGGATAGAGGCGCGTAATGATACAGTACAATTAGAAAATTTTAGTTCGGATTTTGCGCGTGAACGCCTTGATGCTACTCTTGATGTAGAGCCATTTGAAAACAAACCCTTACCTCGCATTGCTGTTGAAGGAAAAAACGTATCGCAAATGCATTATGCACGGCAGGGGATTATTACCCCTGAGATGGAGTATGTTGCAATACGCGAAAACTTAGGACGTTCTTCACTTGACCAAAACAAAGTCGCCGAATTAACTGCAAAAGGTTTGCCAAAAGAGATTACGGCTGAATATGTACGTCAAGAAGTCGCTAGAGGACGTGCAGTTATTCCATCAAACATTAATCACCCTGAAATGGAACCCATGATTATTGGGCGTAATTTTTTAGTCAAAATCAATGCCAATATTGGTAACTCTGCACTGGGTTCCTCAATTGATGAAGAAGTGGAGAAAATGGTCTGGTCTACCCGCTGGGGTGGCGATACAGTGATGGATTTATCCACAGGAAAAAATATTCACGAGACCCGTGAGTGGATTATTCGTAATTCACCCGTACCTATTGGAAGTGTACCTATTTATCAAGCCCTAGAAAAAGCAAAAGGGATTGCAGAAGATTTAACATGGGAATTATTCCGCGACACCTTGATTGAACAAGCGGAGCAAGGGGTGAGTTATTTCACTATTCATGCAGGCGTGTTGCTGGAATATGTCCCTTTAACAGCCAACCGTTTAACAGGTATTGTCTCCCGTGGTGGTGCAATTATGGCAAAATGGTGTTTAGCACATCATAAAGAGAACTTTCTTTATACCCATTTTGAAGACATGTGCGAAATCATGAAAAAATACGATGTGACTTTCTCCTTAGGGGATGGTTTACGTCCTGGTTCCATTGCAGATGCTAATGATGCAGCTCAATTAGCTGAGTTAAGAACATTGGGTGAATTAACCCAAATTGCATGGAAACATGATGTACAGGTTATTATCGAAGGCCCAGGTCATGTGCCAATGGATAAAATCAAAGAAAATATGGACATGCAACTTGAGGTCTGCGAAGAAGCACCCTTTTATACCTTAGGCCCGTTAGTCACCGATATTGCACCTGGTTATGATCATATCACTTCAGCTATTGGTGCCGCCCAGATTGGCTGGTACGGTACTGCCATGCTTTGTTATGTGACTCCCAAAGAACATCTTGGCTTACCTAATCGTGAGGATGTAAAAGCAGGTATTGTCACTTATAAAATTTCAGCGCATGCGGCTGATTTAGCCAAAGGTCACCCTTCTGCTCAAGCGCGTGATGATGCAATGTCAAAAGCACGTTTTGAATTCCGTTGGGAAGATCAATTTAATCTCGGTTTAGACCCTGATACCGCCCGTGCTTATCATGATGCCACCTTACCGAAAGAATCTGCAAAAGTTGCCCATTTTTGTTCCATGTGCGGCCCTAAATTCTGTTCGATGAAAATCACCAGCGAAGTGCGTGAGCAATACGGTACAGGGTCTGAATATTCTAAAAATCAAGCAGCAATGCAAGAAAAAGCAGTTGAGTTTGTTCAGAAAGGATCAGAGATTTATAAATCAGAATATAACCGTAATAATCAGAGTTAAAAATGAAAGTTGCCATCATAGGAATAGGATTAGTCGGGCGTATACTCGCTTGGCGACTGCATGAGGCAGATCAAACGATTAAAATCAGCCTGTTTGATGAGCAAGATCGCGATTATTATGGCACAGGCTTAATTGCTGCTGCCATGGTTGCCCCGCATAGCGAAGTACCCAATACTGAAGCTATTGTGCAAGTTTTAGGTCAACAATCTTTCCAGTTATGGAAAGATTGGTTGCCTAAACTTGAGGCGCAGACCCAGCAAGAAATTTGCTATCAGCAAAATGGCACCCTTGTGGTGGCACATCCTCAAGATCAAAGCGACTGGCAACGCTTTCAAATCAAAGCACACGCACATGTTGATAAGGAGGAATTGCAAACGCTTGATCAGGTTCAATTAAACCGTCTAGAGCCTGAGCTAGCACAGACTTTTTCGCAGGGTTTATATTTTCCTAATGAGGGCGTGGTGGATAATCAGGCAC
>WGBH01000152.1 GCA_015494435.1 Thiotrichaceae bacterium
GATGTGTATAAGAGACAGTTCCCATACGCTATGACGATTTAGATACTATGGGGCACGTTAATAACAAAGCATATCTGGCATTTTTAGAAGAATCACGTATTGATTTTCATCAAAAAGTATTTGGATTGACGGATATGATGAAATTTAGTATGGTAGTAGCAAAAATTGAAATTAATTATATGCGTCCGGTATTGTATGGTGATAATTTGTTTGCCTATTCTAAATTAAATAAGCTGGGAAATACCAGTTTTGAAATCTATACATGCTTTGTTATTAAAAAAAATGAGGATGAATATATAAAGGTATCAGAGGCAAATGTTGTTTTGGTAAATATCGATACAAAAACAGGAAAAAGTGTAGCCATTAACGAAGCTGAAAAAGAAAAATTACTCCTTTATAAATAAGGTATCGCTTTTTCCAGTTTAATGCCACGCGAAGCTTTTAAGAGCACTGTGTGCTCTTTTATCTTCTCTTTTGTAAGGTATTGATTTAATTCATCTACTGTTTTAAAAAAACGATATGGATAGTTGCTCTTTGAAAACCGGTAAAATTCATTTCCGACAAAACAAGCTTTTGGAAAATTCAGTATTTTCACTAAATCCAGAATTTTTTGATGTTCGTCGGCACTTACATTGCCCAATTCAAGCAAATCACCAAGCAATAGTAACTTATTACCGGCATTTATTTTGTGAAAATTTTCAATAGCCAGTTTCATACTCACCGGATTTGCATTATACACATCGACAATTAATTTATTATTAGCTGTTTGCTGAAATTGTGAGCGGTTATTCTTAGGCACATACTCTTGAATTGCACTAATCAGCTTATTTTCAGAAACATTAAAATACCTACCGATACTAATTGCTGCCAATACATTATAAAAATTGTAGTTACCAACTAATTGTGTTTTTACCGATAAGTTATTCCATCTTATGGTTAAAAAAATATCATTTTCTACAATTTGAAACTGCTCATTCTTATCAACTGACTTTCCGTACAAAATACGCCTGATATTTGCAGATAGCTTCATTAACAAATCATCATCAGCATTAACAAAGAGTTTTCCATTATTTTCTACTATGTACACATACAATTCATTCTTGGTTTTTTTCACTCCCTCAAAACTTCCAAACCCTTCTAAATGCGCCTTGCCGATATTGGTAATCAGTCCATAATCAGGCTGTGCGATTGATGCCAAAAAAGCTATTTCACCCGGATGATTAGCTCCCATCTCTATAATTCCAAACTCAGTACTTTTATCCATAGATAAAATTGTAAGCGGAACACCGATATGATTATTTAAATTTCCTTGCGTAGCAAAAGTTTTAAACTTTTTTTGCAATACTGCATTAATCAGCTCTTTGGTTGTTGTTTTTCCATTGGTCCCGGTAATACCCAGTATCGGGATATTTAAATACTTTCGATGAAAGACAGCTAATTGCTGTAAACTTTTTAAAACATCATCAAGCAGAATATATTTATCTCCTTTGGCAACATCCGGATTATCAACAATTACGTAGGCAGCTCCTTTTTCTATAGCTAAACCGGCATATTTATTACCGTCAAAATTCTTACCCTTTAAAGCAAAAAACAACTGATTTTTTTTAATAAGCCGTGTATCGGTAGATATTCCTTCTGAGGCAAGAAATATTTTGTGTAATTTCTCTATATCCATAGTACAAAAATAAAAAACCCGCTCTTAAAATCAAGAGCGGGAATATAATTCTTTAAATAAATTTTTAAAAACCTCCGGGGCTACCAACTCTGGTCATAGCACAACGGAAGCCAATATTTTCTTTTGCCTTTCGTTCATCAAGAAATCTGCGGGTTCCGGGGCTTAACCAATATACACGATCGTTCCAGCCACCACCCTTATAAACTCTTGCACGGTCACTAACCAATGAGGTCATTCCTCTACCTTTCTGGCCTGTACCAGAATAGTACATTCTATCTGAACCACCACCCGTTTCAGCATTTAACCAGTCTCCTTGATCTGTTATACTGGATTCAACATCACCATCACGGTAATTAATGTTATTGGCCGTATGATAATTTACCCGTGAAACACTTTCCTCATCAGTAACAGGGTCATAAATAATCCGTCCAAGTGAATCTTTATCTGCAATTGAACCATCTTCATTTCTTCTAACTTTTTTGAATACATTACCACGGAAAGGTCTGAATTCTTCGACATCCATAGAAGACATTGCCCTGTAAACATCTAAACACCATTCATTTACATTACCAGCCATACAATATAAGCCGTAATCATTTGGCCAATAGGCATCAACAGGAGCAGGTATCGAAGCATTATCATTTAAAGCACCAGCAACCCCCATCATATCACCACGTCCTCGTTGAAAGTTAGCACGAAATTGTCCCATATTTTGTTTCGTATCATTACGAACATAATTTCCATTCCAAGGATAGATTTTTTTATTTACTATTCTTTCAGGTGAACCCACAGAGTTTTCGATTAAAGCAAGAGCAGCATATTCCCATTCGGCTTCGGTAGGTAGTCTATATCTTGGTAGCATGATTCCATCCTCCATATTTGCGTGTCTGTCCTCACCTTCAAGATTTTTTAAATTTTCACGAACTCCTCTGGTATATTGACCTGCTAAATATGCTTCTGTATTAAAATTATCTTCATCCACCTGATCAGGATCCATTTCTAAAATACCTTCATCAATCAGTAATTTTTCGTTTACGCGGTCAGTACGCCAAGCACAATAATCAGTAGCTTGTAACCAACTAACACCTACAACCGGATAATTATGATAAGCAGGATGTCTGAAATAGTATTCAACATAAGGTTCATTATATGCCAAACGTTTACGCCAAACCAATGTATCCGGTAAAGCTTTCAGATACACCTGAGGATAACTGACAAAAACTCTTTTAATCCAGTTCAAGTACTCACGATAATCAACATTTCTTACTTCGGTTTCATCCATATAAAAAGAAGCAATTGTTACCCTACGTGGAATATTATTCCAATCATAAATTACATCAGGTTCTGTTCTACCCATAACATAGGTACCGCCTTCAATCAATACTAGTCCGGGACCTGCTTCTTGTTCAATATATGGAACAACTTCAAAACGTCCCATATCGGGATCATTATAAGGCCACCCTGTAGTGGAGGATTCTGTGCCTATTCCTTTACTTCCTCCAAAGCAAGAGCTTAACGATATTAAAATACCAAAAAGTACAATCGTCAATAAGTTCGATATAATCTTCATAGTTTACTTTTTATTATTTTATGCAAATATAACTAAAAATCAGGACAACTTATTGTACCGTAATCCTTAATTTTTTTTCGACAATTAAATAAATATACCAATGAAAGTTCATGAGTACCCCATGAATGCTTAAAAAAGCGCGATAGAGTAACATCATAACTATATCCTATTTTCATTTGTTTAACATCCATATGAAATGATAAAATAACTGCATCAAAATGCATTTTTAAATCTTGACGAAAAAATGCACCAAGTGCAATCTTTGAAACGTCAAAATACATGCCATAATAAAGCATATTTAAACTTTGCTGGCGTACATACAATATATTGGGTTCTAAAACATACACCGGATTTTTAGGGTCGCTTTTAAAAAAGGGTATTGCTGCACCTGCATGAATTGTCATTTTCATTGGTAAATAAATATTGTGATCGGGCACAATATTTTGCGGAATATGACTAACATTAACACCAGCAAAATAGAATTTATATTTATAAAATATTGCAGCAGAAAAATCAGGTGTCAATAAAGGTTGGATATTAATATTTTCGGTATTTGAATAAATTATACCATAACGAGAATCAATCATATCGGCAAAAACAAGTTCTGAAGTATTTACACTTCTCTGATAAACTGATGCTTGAAAAGCAAAACTAATTGAACTGTTTGTTTTAAATTTTACATGATGTGCATAAATAAAGTCTGCGCTAAATTGGTTAAAAATACCTCCTTGATCATCTTTCATCATACGAATGCCCCAGCCTCCATGCAAAACTTCTGAATATTGATCGTAACTAACAGAATAAGTTTGATATGGAAACTGTACTCCTGGCCACTGATTTCTGTACGACAAACTCACCCTGGGACAATAATCAGCACCTGCATAAGCGGGGTTAAGATAAAGCCTGTCTGCAAAGAGTTGCGAAAACTGTACATCCTGAGCAATTATTGAGTTTTTTATCACTAATAAACACAAAATAATTAATATTGGTTTTAGTTTATTCATTTTATCGTTTTCAACAAACTTATATTATATCCTTAAATCTGCAAGTATCTTTTACTGCAAACCCAAACTGCACGCCATTATTGGCAATGCTCGAAAAAACCTACTCGCCGTATTAAGTGATGCGTCTGCGTTGCTTTTTTCTGCGCTACACCAATAC
>WGBH01000153.1 GCA_015494435.1 Thiotrichaceae bacterium
ATAGAGAGCGTATAAAACCAAGAGTTTATAGATTTTATATGATTTTTGGAGCGGAGTATATGGGAACATGCATGAAATAACTTCCATAGGATTTTAAAGAGCTGTTATTCTTTTTAACATGGCTCTCGGTTATACTGGTGGCTAACTTTTTAAAACCTCCTTATCTATCCTGATAGAATCTATGAAAAATAAAACAATTACCTTAAATAAAGAAACCTATACTGTTATTGATCCCTTGGGCAAAGGCGGTCAGGCTAGTGTTTGGAAAGTGCGTCGCCACAGTGATGATAAAGAGTTAGCAATGAAATCGGTGTTGACCTCTAAAAAAGATAGCAAGGGGCATACGGAATATCTAGCACAAACAATGGTGGATAATTTAAGACGACGTTTGCAAAGTGAGATTGATTTTATTCAAAGTCTGCCTAATACCCGTAAAGTGTTTATTGTGCCTTGTTTGGATGCAGGGGTGATCGATGATGATCGTTATGGTCAATTGCCAGCTTGGGTGATGCCATTATATAAGCATACTTTGGCGGATAAAATGCCTCCTTATCCTAAAGATCAACCGATTCCTGTTTTATTCTCTGAATGCTTAAAATGGATTGAACAAGCGGCGATTGCACTTGAAGCGACCCATTCTTTTAGTACGGGTAGCTCGCGCTTTGTACATCGGGATGTAAAAGCATCGAATCTTATGTTGACCGATGAGGGGGATATTCGTCTGATTGATTTTGGTATTGTGCGTGAAACAACCATTGATGAGGAGACGGGAACACATTCTTATTCCGCAGAAAGTGCTGCCCCTGAACAGATATTACCAATTCGGATTAATGCGGGTAAAAGTTCTTATGCCATTGGTACACATACCGACATGTATGCCCTAGGTAGTGTGTTTTATTATTTGTTTAGTGGTCAGCAAAGTGAGGCACAGCAAAAACTAGGTGAAAAAGATTTGTTCAGCCGACATATTCAAATGCTGGATGATCATAATACCGGTTTGATTGGCTCCCTTGGTGGACTCACCGATGCAGAATACAATAATTTATTAGAAGAGCTTCAATTTCGTTTTGATGAAGAATATGCAGATCCTTACGCCACTAAAATATCAGCCTTATCGGGTGAATTACAAAATAGTGAATATATTACCCGCTCTATTGCTGATTTTATTCGTGCTTTATTAGACCCTGTTTATAGAAATAGACCCAGTGCGGCGCAGATGCGTTTGTGGTGTCAGTCTATTAAAGAGGCGTTATCACCACAATTGAGTGAGTTAAAACTGTCTGTTACGCAAAGCAAAATAGTAGCGAATACACCTATTAGAGTTAATTTATCCATGATTGGCAAAGGGCTTCCTGCTAATGCCGATTGGGTTGAAATAAGCGTTAATGGTGAAATAGTTCATACGGGCTTTACGCCTTTAGCGCAGGATAAGCACTATTTTGGTTTTGTAAAATCAGAACAAACTAGCTGGGAATTAATCGTTTCCAGCAAAGAAAATGCACCCTTTTTAGAGCTGGATGCCAAAGCCTTGGTTAATGATCGGGTCATTCAAGATAATCTGAAAATCAAGATCAATGAAACGGCAGATGACCTATGGCAACAGGGAAAGCATCAACAGGCGTTATGTCTTGAGCTACGCAAGGACTGGCTGGATACATTGCATCAAAATTGTCATTCATTTTCTGCGGCAGCATCGCATAGTGAATTATTAAAAGCATTGCAAAAATGCCAGCCTAAACAGTTAGAAACGATTGTGCTTTATCAGCAAAAGCTGGAACAAAAATTTAACCCAAATCCTGATCCTAATCCGAAACCTATTTTGGAGCCTGAAAATCCTTCTATTAAAAAAACCGATTTAGAGTCAGGATTATCTGCTGATAATCTATGGAATAAAGGGCATTATAAACAAGCATTATACAAAGAACTGCGTGATGATTGGCTCGATAGCTTGGTACAATCTTGCAAAACACCACAAGATATCGAAGACCGTGCCAGACTGTTTCATTCATTAAAAAAACATCATCCTAATCAGGAAGCGAAATTAAATTTTAATTTGAGATTACTTAAAGAGCAAAGTGAAAAAATAGCTAAAAATAAAATCATTGAACCTAATTCCTCCTCTAAAAAATACCTTGTTGGCACTGCTATTGCCCTCTCTATTGCTGCAATAATAGGCTATTTTTCATTACAATCTAAAACCAATCCTATACCTGTTACGTTTCCTGATCTTTCTTCTAATGCGGGGTCGGGCGGTTTTACTCCGACTGTTCCCGATATTCCAGCGAATAATCCCAATGATCAGCCCTTTACACCTTCTGTTTTAACGCCTGATGCTGTGAAGCCTGATCCCATCACACCGCCTGCCGTTACTTTAGATCCGAAAACTAAACTTGAACAAGAACTGACAAGATTAAAAAAAGACCTTAATGGTCGTGATCAAAACAATAGAAAAAGAGCATGGCAACGTTTAAATCAACTCAGTAAGACAAACAATTATCAAGCAAAAACGATGATTGCGAATTTTGTCAAACAGACCTTTAATTTAGCCCGCTCTAGTAATAAAGATCATCAAAAACAAGCATTTGAGCGTTTAAATTTAATTGCGGCATCTGGGAATAGAAATGCCATAAAATCACTAGGACAGGCGTATTATGAAGGCATAGGCACTCAAAAGAACTGGAAAGAATCATGGCGAAAATTAAAACAAGTCGATGCACAGCAAGAAAAGAATCAATTAGAATTAAAAGCAAATACCATTTTACATAATGACAAAAGTACGCGCGAACAACGTAATCTTGCTTATCAAGCAGCTGAAATAACGGCAAGAAATGAAGGTCCTGGTGATCCTTCACAAAAATGGATGGTCTATCGTTACCAGACAGGTGATGGTGTCCCTGTTGATAAAGCGAAGGCACAATGGTGGCAAGATGTTTATGATGGTAAACGACGATTAACCCCAACAGTTGGAGAGCAATGGTAATGAGTAATTTATTTCGTACTTTTATGGGATCTAGCACTCGACCGTGGTTACGTAATGATGGTAGCGAACGCTTGTTTACTTTAAAACTGAAAGGTGTTGAAAATCCTTTAGACCCCGATCCTTACTGGGAAGCAAACTATGGCGGTGGCAGTGCAATGTACGATGCCAATAGTAAAAGCAATACAAGACGTTTAAAAGATGCCTTAGATGCACATCGCAAGCTTTCCGCAGAGAAAGATCAATTTGATTTTCCTGTCGAAAAAATGTTGGTCTTTTCTGATGTGGTGATGTGGTTGCCAAACAAGGTCTGGAGTGGCTCTTCCCGCGAGGGCGGTGAACGCTTGTATATGCTCTCTGAAAAGTTAAAATACCGTCATCGCACTGATTTTGGAGATGAACTTTATAAACAACGCTCCCCTCATTACGCTATTATGCCGCTGAATTCATTGGCGATAGATGAAGTTGTGTTCCAGTTTGGTCTAGGCGTGTATCTGCCACGTGAAGAGGATATTCGAACGGCTGAAGTAAAGGTATTACAACAGGGAAAAGAACCCATTGCATTACCAAACTGGCAATTTTTTGAAAATCCTAATGGCAATGAACGTCCCTCAACACTTTATGCAGAGCAACATTTTCTATTACTAGGAAATACCTTATCAGAATCTGCCATTCAAAGTCCTAGCTGGTTTTCTAAAAAACTAGGCTATATCATGGTGGACACGCATCGAGAGCCAAATCGTATTTATGGCGATGATGATTATATTACAGCAGGGAAACTAAGCAGTATTGGTGATACTAGTTTTTGCTCTTTTCATACCCTTGATGAGGAGAATAAAGAATCACTTAAATTAGTGATTGAACGGCATTCCAATCAAGCCATTATTAATGATAAGGGGGAGGGGGCTAGTAATCCAAAAAGTCATGTCAATGATACGGAAACTAGCCGTACCATAGAGCATCCGACTGTTAATGCAGGTGAAACGGTTATTAGTAGTGATCACGATGATTTAGTTAGTCCGTTAGCAGGTTTGACGGTTATCAGTAGCGATGAAGACCCTATTTTTCATTACCGTTATTTCCTTAGTATTACGGGAATTATATTGCCTCGTATTGCTTATGCAGGTATTAAGTATTGGATATTGCATATCAACCAGCAAGGTATGCCAGCAGCTAAGGACGAAAACAGTTTGTGGATGATCCGTGGTAATCAGCATTTATTAGAATGGTGTGAAGTGGAAAATAAAAACTGGCAAGCCTTGGATATTACGACTGCTTTACCTTTTCCTACAGATAATCCACTGATTTGTCGCCCCCCTGTAATTGCTAAAAAACAATACGCCATTTTACTCTTACCACAACCACTGGCATCTCCTTTATCACATCAGAATATTACGCTTGGAAGAGGGGAAGAGAATCAAATTTCACTGCAATTACTTAACCGTGATGACAGTATTGAATGGCAACGTGCCACACGACGTAAGCAAAGTATGGGGCATTTGGAATTATCTGCAAAGCATTTAAGTCTCAGTATCGAAGGGCAAAGTATGGCATTACAACAATTAAGCAGTAGCGCACCGACCTATCTACTGCAAGATGGCATGATTTCACAAACATTAGAACCTAAAAGCGGTTCAAAGGTTAAATTAAGTTCTGGGGAAGAGATTATAGTGGGTAATTATCTGCTTCAATATCAAAGAGAATATACGCACGATAACAAAGTATAAAATAACACTATGGATACAATCATTAGTCAATCTGATTCTGATCTACAATGGCAATTAATTGCTGCTAGCGAATGTGGACCAAGAGAAGAAAATCAAGATAATTACCTTTTTATTACCAATAAAGGTCAATATGAACATCTAGTTAATGAGAAAAAACAAACAGGCATTCTTGAAAATTGGCCCAAAGGGCATACACGCCTTGTTATTGCAGATGGTATGGGGGGGCATAATAATGGCAGACAAGCGGCTGAGGCGGTTGTAAACGCTTTATTAAAGCTTGCTTTTCAATCAGAGCCACAAGCATTGAGTAATCAATTAAATCTCATTCATAATCGATTATTTGAACAATTTCATCAAGGTGCAAGAACGCCAGGTAGCACCTTAGTGATGGCAGATATAGCCCCTAATGGAAAAGCTGTGATTGCCAATATTGGTGATAGCCGTGCTTATCTTTATCACAAAAAAACATGGAAACTCATCACCAGAGACCATAGTGAAGCGGAGTTTGCCTACCGAGATAATGAAATCAGTGAGGCTGACTACGCTCAAAGCTTACTGCATAATAGCAATCGCATTGTACAAGCAATGGTGTTTGGTTCTAGCGGTATTATTGCTAATAAAGCAGGGCTAAAAACCAGACAGCACCTACAGGAATTACGTATAGAACTCGAAAAAGATGTCTTTATACAAACAATAAAAGCAGGGGATATTCTAATGCTTGCCTCCGATGGTCTTTGGTCTGGCAAAGACCATTATGCTTCCCCATTGCCAGTGACTACTGCTGATCTATCTAGCTATGCAAAACAACAAATAGAGAATGCGCTAGAAACAACACGAGATAATGTTAGTTTTGTCATTTATTACTTCGCTGGACGAGTTTTGTAAACCCGTCCACACGTTTAGCTTAAACGCAATAAAGCCTCACAGCTTCCTGTAAGGCTTCTTTAAAACGTTCCGACGGGGTAACAAACCCCGTCGGGCTAAAATTATAATCAGAAAATTTTTTAGAAAAATGCGAAAATTTAATAATAGATGGCAATAAAATAAGCAATCATATCATACCTCTATTAGTTATATTTATGACCTTTGCTAAATGGTATCGCAATGATTGAGTTATCATGTATCTAGTTGGGCTATACACCTTTAGTACCTAGCTAAAAGTTAAGTCTCAATCAAAAAAACCTTGTATTGCATAATCTTAATATCAAACCTGTCAATAAAAAAAGATAATAAA
>WGBH01000154.1 GCA_015494435.1 Thiotrichaceae bacterium
AGGTAACGTAACGACTAAGGTGTTAACTGGGGAATGAAGGATGCCCAAATTTTATATGATTTTTTTGGAACGGTTTCTAGTATCTTTCCTTATCTCATTAGATAATGATAAACACGAAAAATATAAATCAATGAGAAATTTGCATGACTACACAGTATAAAACAACAGATATGCCTCTGACAGAGCACAAATTTGCCCAATACGTGCGCTTACTAGGAAAAGGTAAAACAGGCTCTAGAAACCTGACTTATGAAGAATCAAAAGATGCGATGACAATGATCCTAAAAGGAGAGGTAGAGCCTGAACAGCTCGGTGCTTTTATGATGCTTATGCGTTATCAGGAAGAGAGCGGTGAGGAGCTAGCAGGTTTTGTGGGTGCGACTTATGATGTGCTTAATATTCCTGACAATATGCCAACGGTTGATTTAGATTGGTCAAGTTATGCGGGTAAAGCGCGTCGTTTGCCGTGGTTTATATTATCCACATTATTATTGGCTAAAAATGGTATTTCTATTTTAATGCACGGAGAGGGTAATCATACTCATGGTCGAATCTACACAGAGCAAATGCTTGAATTATTAAGTATTCCCATTGCACACTCTTTTGAAGAAGCAGGTGAACATATTACAGAACGTAATTTTGCCTACTTACCTTTGCATGATTTTCTGCCTGAATTAGCACGGATTATGAATCTAAAATGGATTCTAGGCTTGCGCTCTCCTGTTAATACGTTCACGCGCCTGATTAATCCTTGTCGTGCTAAATGCTCAATGCAAGGTATTCATCACCCTGCTTATCGAGATACACATCAAGAAGCGTCTTTGTTATTAAAACAACCTTCAATGGCGGTTATTAAAGGCGATGGTGGCGAAACCGAGTGGAATCCTGATATGAAAAACTTAGTGCGCTCAATTAAAAACGGACAACTTATCGAAGAGGAGTGGGCACCTCTTTTCCCGAAACGTCATGTTAAAGACAAAGTGTTAGACCCTTCAAAATTGGTGAAAGTTTGGGAGGGTTCTATTGATGATGAATACGGTGTTGGTGCAGTGATAGGAACAACCGCTATCACTTTATATACCATGAGTAAAGCAGATAGCCATGAAGCAGCACTTGAAATGGCTAAAAATTGGTGGGAAAACAGAAAAAAATAAAGCGCAGGAAGATGCATTATTTTCTTTTGCTCTCAAATTCCATTATATATTCTTATCCATTAGGGCAATCATAAAGAACCTGTTTATTATTGCCTTATATCTTTAAGATTATAGCCGTTTGGTCGGAATATTTTTGCCTGATGTCAAAAATCAAGTAATGATAACAAATCTTAAGACTTGTCAATGGGCAGGAAATGATTCTGCATAAATATAAAAAAATCAATATACGGCGTTATAGCAGTGACGAGCTGGTTCGTTGGAAAAATTTTATTGCGCCCAAAACCCAATATATTGAATTCAATTTAGACGATCAGAGTGCGTCTTATCAGGTCTTTATACGTTCAGAGTTGCCTGTCATCACTGAAAAATCAGTCGGCTTATTGGTGGAAATTGAAGGTGTCCCCGCTGCATTATGGCTTTCTTGCTGGCCGTTAGTGGATCGGATTAGACAATATGTTACAGAAAGTAAGTTAAAAAACCTTCCTTTAGATTTACGAGCAGAATTGTTAGAAACGGCATTAGATCCTTTATTATCGACCATTGTGGCAAAACTGGGAGTAAAGATTAAGGTTTTAAATTTTTTAAAAATAAAACCTAGCGATATTAATAGTTTTTCTGTTGTATTTAAAATCACCGAAAATCAATCGCGCCCTATTGATGCGGTGTTGGTAATGAATACAAAATTACAACCCGTTATTGAAGCCTTAATTGGGCGCTGGCCATCGTTTTATTATTTACATGAATGGCGTAATCAAGTGACCCCCTTATTTTTTGAAGTGGGGACAATCACCTTAAGTATTGCAGAGTTACAACAAATAGAAGCGGCGGATGTGATGATGGCTGAGTCGGCTGAAAATATTAAGAATAATGAACTCTGTATTCGTCTTGTATCTAATCAGCGTTTTAAAGCAAGAGTTTATAAAAGTACCGTCACTATTGAGTCAGGGGTAAGAGAAATGTCAGATGAAAACCGTAATGATAACATCGCTACAATGGGAGATTTGCCCGTAAAACTAAGCTTTGATATTGGAGAAATAACATTACCCTTTCATCAGGTTGAAACGCTGACTTCAGGTTATGTTATTAATTTAAATGAGCCATTTGGTGAAATTGTAAAAATTCGCTCACAAAATCGTGTCTTGGGGACAGGTGAATTAGTGGATATTAATGGCAAAGTAGGCGTGCGTATTATGACCTTATTTGGAATTAATACGAATGGATAGTTTTCCTAATCCCATTATATTAATTGGTGTTCTAACGCTTTTAGGCTTAGCGCCTTTTATTGCTATTTTAACCACTTCTTTTGTCAAAATTGTAATTGTTATTCAGATGGTGCGTAGTGCTTTGGGCTTGCAACAAGCCCCGCCTAATCTTGCTATTAATGGTTTAGCAATTATTCTTTCAATGTATGTGATGGCACCTGTAGCAATGGAAGCGCATGAGCGTTTTAGCACCTATAATGTCAGTCTTGAAGATATTCAAAATCCCAGATTACAAACTGCTGTTGAGGATAGCTTTGCACCCTTTAAAGCGTTTCTTATCAAACATTCAAGTGAGCAAGAACGGCATTTTTTTGTACAAACAACGAAGAGGATTTGGCCAAAGAAATATTCAGATAAAATGAGCAGTGATAATTTATTAGTATTAGTGCCTTCCTTTTTAATCAGTGAATTAACCTCTGCTTTTCAGATTGGTTTTTTATTGTACCTTCCCTTTATTATTATCGATTTAATTATTTCAAATATATTGATTTCAATGGGGATGATCATGGTCTCGCCGATTGTTATTTCATTGCCTTTCAAAGTATTGCTATTTGTTTTAGTGGATGGCTGGGTACGCTTATTGCATGGGCTTATTTTGAGCTATCAGTAAAACTTTTTGAGAGAAAAACAGTATGTCTGAAGAAATAATCGTTCATCTTACTTCGCAAGCAATGCAGTTAGTGCTTTATTTATCGATGCCTGTTTTGATTGCAGCCACTGTTGTCGGTTTGATTATTAGTTTATTTCAGGCATTAACCTCTATTCAAGAGCAGACTTTGCCACATGTTTTCAAACTGGTTGCGGTGATGCTCTCAATTGCGTTTACGATACGTTGGTTAGGACCTGAGTTATATGATTTTACCGTCAATATTTTTAATGAATTCCCACGCTTGCCAAAATAATGGATGAGGGCTTATTTCTCTTATCGGAAGGACAAATATGGCTATTTGCATGGCTATTAACTGTTCCTAGAATTTTTGGAGCTTTTTTGGTAATGCCTTTTTTTAGCGCCAGTGTTTTGCCAGGTTTAGTGCGTAATGGAATCATTATGGTGCTCAGCGTTGTTGCATTACCAATGACAGTGGAGCAGGTAAAAGATTTGCCTGTCGATGCCTTTCCTATTCTTTCTCTTGTGATCAAAGAGATTATTATAGGTTTTATGATGGGGTTTATGTTCAGTATTCCCTTTTGGGCGATGAGTGCGGCAGGTTACTTTATTGATGTACAACGTGGCACCATGAGTGCGGAACAATTTGCCCCTATTATTGCCGATCAAACCACCCCATTGGGTAATATATTAACCATAATGAGCGTTACTTTGTTGTTTGCTTCAGGTGGTTTTTTACTCCTTTATGAAGTGCTTTTGCTTAGTTATCAATCATGGCCAATTGATCGTTTTTTTCCAAAATTACATATAGATTCCGCAGTTACCATGTTGCATCAATTAGATTTATTAATGTACATCGCCGCATTGCTCGCAGGCCCTGTTGTAGCAATTATGTACTTAATAGAAATTGCTGCCGCCTTCATTGGTCGTCAAGTTCCGCAATTAAATGTATTTTTATTAACTATGCCAATTAAAAGTGGCGTAGGTATGTGGATGTTAATCTATTACGTTACCTTTCTTGCAGAGTTTATGCGTGATAAATTTCTTCATTTTGGAGAGTCGTTTCAAGTGCTTGAAAGAATTTTAAAATGAGTGAAGATAAAGATAGCAAAACAGAAGAAGCCACCTCGCAAAAACTGAAAAAAGCACGTGAAAAAGGTCAAGTTGCTCGTAGTGAAGAATTTGCCCCTACCTTTATGTTTATCTTTGCGGTGATGTATTTTTGGTTTGGGTGGGATAAGTTATTTAGCAGTATTAAAGAAATCCTAACTTCTATCTCCTTTATTTACACCATGGACTTCAATCTTGCATTGAGCAATATAGTGGATTCAGTAATGACAATGGTTATTTATACAATTGTATTACCTTTTTCCATTATGATGCTAATAGCAGCTATTGTAGGCAATATTTTACAAACAGGTTTTGTACTTTCCTTTGATCCTATTATGCCTAGTGCTGAAAAAATCGATCCGTTAAAAGGGTTTGGACGTGTATTCTCCATTAAACAAGTGATTAAAACCTTTTTCTCTACAATCAAGATTACTGGTATGAGTATTGTGATTGTGTATGTGATTAGGATCGGTATTACTGACTATATGCATTCCATTTCTCAATGTGATGTCAGTTGTCAAATGTTAGTGTTTCAAAGTCTTTTAAAACAACTGATTACAATTTTATTGCCCATTTTAATTGTGGTTGCAATGATGGATTTTATGTTTCAACGCGCCCAGTTTCTAAAAGATCAACGCATGACAAAAGATGAGGTCAAACGAGAATATAAAAATCAAGAAGGTGACCCTGAGATTAAAGGAGCCCGTAAAGCAGAACAACGTAAAATGATGGAGCAGGACATCACCAGAAAAGTAAAGGAATCCAGGGTTTTAATTGCGGGGATCAATTTGGTAGTCGCAATAAAATACAATGAGGATTTACCTTTGCCAATTTTGATTGCAATTGGCAAGGAAAGAATGAGCTTTAAAATGATTGAAATTGCCAATAAAGAACGTATAAAAATAGTCGCAGAACCTGAGTTAGCCAGAAAACTATCTATTGAAGGTACAATTGATCAGTATATTCCATCCTCAACTATTCAAGAGGTTGCACGGGTTATTCAACAATCAGCAGAATAGTCATTTGAATGCTGCTTTCTTTACTATTTGTAAATGGCAAAAAAATTGATTTTTCATTTTGCACTATCGTTTTTCACGATAAAAGCAACACTTCATCCATTGCCTCAAGGCCTACTTTACGATGAGTGATCAATAAAATACTACTGTCTTTTTTGTATTCAAAAACGGCATTTAATAGGGCTTTTTCTGTTTTACTGTCTAAGCCTTCTGCGGGTTCGTCGAGTATTAATATCGGTACGTCTTTTAGCAGTGCGCGTGCGATGGTGAGGCGTTTTAATTGTCCGCCTGAAAGTTTAATCCCTGCTTCACCAACCCATGTATCATAGCCTTGTTCAAGGGTTTGGATAAATTCATGTATTTGTGCTACACGGCAGACTTGTTCTAATTCTGCATCAGTTGCATCTCGCTTGCCGAGTAGTAAATTGCGTTTGATGGTGCTGTTAAAAAAGTGATTTTGTTGCGTGACAACAGAGAAATATTGACGAATATCATCACTTTTATACGCTTCTATTGCATGTCCGCCAAAGCGAATGCTTCCTTGATTGCTCTCCCAGAAGCGGAGTAATAAATTGATGATACTACTTTTGCCAATACCACTTGCACCGACCACGCCTAAACGTGAGCCAGTGGCTAATCTAAAGCTGAGGTTATTTAATACCGTTGATGCGTCTTTACTGTAGCTAAAAGAGACGTTGTTAAATTCAATATCGTAATGCGTCGGCTTAGGTGAGTCTCCGCTAGGCTCTGTTATAAGTGGCTTTGTATCCACAATAGAAAATACGCGTCGGGCGGCGGCCAAGGTTTCAGGCAGGGTTTGAAAGGCTAAAGGTAGGGCTAATATGGCTTCAAAACTGGCCAAGGTGAATAAAGCTAACATAGGGAGGTTAGCGGGTGATAAACCTGCGCTTGTCACCAGTGGAATGGTAATAAAAACAATCAATAATAAGGCTAAATTGGCACAAAGGCTGAGTATCGCTTGTGATAGTCCGTTATAGCGTGCCATTTTGGCTTGTTGAGTGAGTAGTTTTTGGCTTAATGTGTCTATCTCTTGTGCTTGTTGTTCTGCTGCGCCATAGATTAATAATTCACCTAAACCCTGCACACTATCGACGACCTGCACACGTAATTCTGTGGAAAGACGCACAATCTCTTTGCCTGATTGTTGGCTAAGGCGATTAACCACTAAAGGCGTAATAACACCCGCAATCAGTAATAAAATCAGCTCGACTAAAGCGAGGGAATAATCAAAACGTGACAGAAAATAAAGAAAGACGAGGCTAGAAATAAAGGCGACAATCACAGGGGCAATAATCCGCAAATAGACATTTTCTAACGCGTCAATATCTGCACGTATGCGACTGAGTAAATCACCGCTGTGATACTGTTGTAATACCGCAGGGGCTAGCGGTTCTAAGTGTAAATAAAACCAATGACGTAGCTCTGCTAAGGCGCGAAACGTGGCTTCATGTGTGACTAAACGCTCAGCGTAGCGACTGCCTGTACGAACAATCGCAAAGGCACGAATACCAGCGGCAGGACTAAAATAATCAATAGAAGCACCTGCGATACCTGCGATTGCCATTGATGCAATAAACCAGCCCGATAATGCCATTAAACCGACATTCGCTATAATGGTTGCCAATGATAAGATAATGCCTAACAGCATCCAACCCCAATAGGGTTTAAATAATAAGAGCAGTCGCCATAAAACGGCAAAATTACTGTGCGATTGTTTGTTAGCTGTATTCATCATAGCTTCTCCTGTTGCGTTGCCTCGAAGCTCTCTAGCATGGTTTTATAGTGTTGATTATTCTTTAATAATACTGAGTGTGTGCCTGTTTCAACCACTTTTCCCTTTGCTAATACCACGATTAAATCAGAGGATTTAATCGTGTTTAAACGATGTGCAATGGTGATAACGGTACGGTTTTGGCTTAGTGTTTCTATACTTTGCTGAATTAAGGTTTCACTTTGTGCGTCTAAGTTTGCAGTTGCCTCATCTAGGATCAATAACGGTGTATCTTTAAGAAAAGCGCGTGCTAATGCGATACGTTGGATTTGTCCGCCTGATAAACCCTCTCCCCGTTCACCAATAAAGGTGTCATAGCGTTGCGGTAATGCCTGAATAAAATCAGTACAATTAGCTTCTGTTGCCGCTTGGCGCATAGCTTCATCGGAGGCTGTTGGATTGCCTAAGCGTATATTGTCAGCAATACTGCCATGAAACAAATAGGGGCGTTGTGGAACCCATGCCACTTGTTCGCGCCATGTTTCCAGATTTATGCTATTAAGATCAAGACCATTGACTAGAATACTACCTTGAGTGGATTGCACAAAACCGAGTAATAAATTCGCAATCGTGCTTTTACCTGCGCCACTTGCGCCCACTAAGGCGATACGTTGTTTTGCTTTAAATTCAATACTGACATTATTTAATGCTTGGCGCTTTCCTTCATAACAAAAACTCACCTGCTGAAATTGAATACTCAGTCCTGAAGGCGTATGCAATGCTGTGTGAATCGTATCTTGCGAGGTCTTTTTTTCTATTTTTGTGATCGGTGTTTCGAGTAATTCCAGCATTTTTTCTGCGGCTCCCACCGCTTCCATGCGCGCATGGTAGTGTGTGCCCATATTGCGTAAGGGTAAATAAAACTCAGGGGCTAATAACAAGGCAAAGAAACCGAGCAAAAAGTCCATCTCACCATAAAAAAGTCGAAAACCAATAAAGACCGCGACTAAGGCAATACTGATGGTGGCAAGAAATTCGAGGGCTAATGAGGATAAAAATGCCACGCGTAATACCGACATGGTACTGCGTCGATATTCATTTGAAATACGCGCAATCACCTCTGCTTCATGTTTGGAGGTGTTAAATATTTTGAGCGTGGTTAAACCTTGAATCATATCCAGAAAATGCGCGCTCATCCGCGCTAGTTTGCGCCACTGTTTTTTATTTAATTTTTCTGTGCCTTTGCCAATTAAAATCATAAACACAGGAATTAAGGGCGCGGTCACTACCATCACCAAACCTGAAAGCCAATCAATCGGGAAAATAAAAACAAGGATAGATAGCGGTACAAGCACCACCAAGGACATAGCAGGTAGGTAACGTGCATAGTAATTTTCTAACGCCTCAATACCATCGACTAAGGTGTTTACATGTCCACCACTGGCTTCAGTTCCTGTCGTCACAGGGCCTAAATGTTGAATATGACGGTGTAAGCGGTCACGTAACTGTCGTTTTATTTTTGCAGAAGCATGGAAAGCGGCTTGCTCAGAAGCCCAAGCCAATATAGAACGCAGCATAAAAACAGCGAATAAAGCCCATAGCCAATGTTGTACCGCAAAGAGTGATTGTTTTTCAAAGATAACGTCATTGATAGCGTTCGCTAAAAACCACGCTTGGGCGATGAGTAAAAAACCTGAGAGTAGACCTAAGGCAATGGATACCTGTAGCCAACGGGCGATTAGATTTTTTTGTGATGCTAAGAATTTGGGAATGCTCATTGTGTTTTTTCACTTAATTCATTTTGGGCTTAATTTGATACTAGCTAAATTAAGATTCATACTTTTAATAAAATAAAAAGGCGTAGAACAACTTTGTTGCGCTACGCCTTTATTCATACATACAGACAATATAAAAAAGCTGAAATTTAGTCTTGTTTATCTAGCTAGACAGTTTTTGTAAACTCGTCTAAACGTTTAGCTTAACGCTTCACAGTTTTTACAAAGCGTCTTTAAAACATTCCAACGAGGTTATAAACCCCATCGGGCTAAGAAACAAATTAGTTAAACTTTAGCTTTGTTCATCGTCATCTAAACCATGAACTTCTAACCATAATACATTAATGATACCAAATGAACTGGCGAGTAGTACGCCTAACAACCATGCGAAATACCACATAAATACATCTCCTTAGTAAAGTGAGTGATCATTCTTTTGAATGGATCTAACCGTTTGTGCTCCCCACATTTTATTATAACACCAGCTAGTATACGCCATAATAATAGGCACAAAGACCACAGCTGCAAACAATGATACAGAAATGGTTAATTCTGAACCTGTTGAGTCCCATGCAGTGAAACTGTGATTAGGATTCAGCGATGACGGCATAATAAAGGGAAACATTGAGAAACCAGTGGTTAAGATGATGCCTGCAACACTGATACACGAGTTCAAAAAAGCCAATGTTGGTTTGCCTGCTTTCGCTAAGAATGCTGCACCAAAAGCCCCTAAAAGCCCCATCACAGGCGCTATTACCATTAATGGATATTTGCTGTAGTTATCTAGCCATGCGCCAACGGCTACTTCAACTGTTTTTAAGGTTGGGTTAGCAACGCCACCTTGTTCTAAACCGCCTGTGACTCTCATACCATCAATACCAAAGGCTATCCAAATACCACCAACAGCAAAGAGTGCAATCACCACGATAGCAGCGAGACTGGCAACTTTCCTAGCACGTAAATAGACATCTACATCAGAGCGCATCATAAGATAAGTTGCACCATGCATTAAGAACATTGCGATAGATAGCAAACCTGTCAGTAAAGCAAACGGGTGTAATAAATCTAAGAAGCCACCCTCCCATGATGCACGCATATAGTTATCAAATTGGAACGGTAAACCTAGTAATAAATTACCAACCGCAACGCCAAAAATAAGCGAGGGTACAACACCTGAGATAACGAGTACCCAATCCCATGTATTGCGCCATTTTTTATTAGGCAATTTAGAGCGGTAGTCGAATGCAGGTGGACGTAGTATTAAAGAAAATAATAGGATCATCATGGCTAAATACATGCCTGAGAATGTAGTTGCATAAACATTAGGCCATACTGCAAAAATAGCGCCTGCTGCGAGAATAAGCCAAACTTGATTACCATCCCAATGCGGTGCGACAGCATTAATGGCGACACGTCGTTCGGCATCAGTTTTACCGACATAGCGAACCAGCATGGCAACGCCAAGGTCAAAGCCAACGGTTAATGCAAAACCTAGCCACAAGACTCCAATTAGAGCCCACCAAATAAATTTTATTGTTGCGTAATCGAAAATTTCCATTATTGATCCCCCCTATATTAGGTCTTGAGTTATTGAAGGTTTAGCAGTATCGCTATTTCCTTTTGTTTCAAAGTGATAGCGTCCTGTATGTAAAGCACTAGGTCCTAAACGAGCAAACTTTAACATTAAGAAAACTTCGATGACTAACAACACGCTATATAAGGCGACAAACCCTATTAAACTATATAACACATCATTATAGGTAAGGTTTGAGGAGGCAAGAGCCGTTGGTAATATTTCTCCTACTGCCCAAGGCTGGCGACCAAATTCGGCAACAAACCAACCTGACTCAATTGCTATCCACGGTAATGGTAGACCAATAAAGCAAATCCATAATAACCAGCGTTTCTTAAACGATGTGCGTTTAGCAGTAAAGAAGAACGCCATTAAGAAAATAAACAACATCCCAACACCCGCACCGACCATAATACGGAAGGCGAAAAATAACGGAGCTACTTTTGGGATACTGTGTTCTGCCGCGTATTTAATTTGCTCTTCAGTCGCGTCAACGACATTAGGCGCATATTGTTTGAGCAATAAAGCATAGCCAAAGTCACCTTTTAGCTTTTCAAACATTGCTCTGTCTTCTTCTGTCGCTTCCTTTTTACGAATCTTCTCAAAGTAACTGTAAGCGACCATACCATTACGGATACGTGCCTCATGTTCTTTAATAATATCTTTTAAACCTTTAACTTCTTCGGTTAAAGAACGGGTTGCGATAATCCCTAACGCATAGGGGATTTGTATTGCGGCATGGTTTTCTTGCGCGTCTTGATCAGGAATAGCAAAAGCGGTAAAGGCGGCAGGGGCTTTTTCAGTTTCCCATTCGGCTTCAATGGCAGCTAGCTTGTATTTTTGTACATCACCTGCTTCATAACCACTTTCATCTCCCAGCAAAATAACTGAAAAAATAGCAGCGGTACCAAAACCTGCGGCAACTGCAAAGGAACGTTTAGCAAAACCAGTATCACGTCCTCTTAATAAATACCAAGCACTAATGCTTAATACAAACATCGAACCTGCAACATAACCACCTGCAACAGTATGAATAAATTTCACCTGTGCCACAGGGTTAAACAATATTTCGCTAAAACTAGTTAGCTCCATCCGCATGGTTTCGATATTAAGTTCTGCACCTACAGGATTTTGCATCCAACCATTTGCGATTAAAATCCAAAGTGCGGAAAGGTTTGTACCAATTGCCATTAACCATGTAACAGTCAAATGTTGTATGGAACTAAGGCGTTGCCAACCAAAAAAGAATAAACCAACGAAGGTTGATTCTAAGAAAAAGGCCATTAACCCTTCGATTGCTAATGGCGCACCAAAAATATCTCCCACATAATGTGAGTAATAAGACCAGTTTGTACCGAAGGAAAACTCCATCGTTAAGCCTGTTGCAACCCCCATGGCAAAATTAATGCCAAAAAGTTTACCCCAAAACTTAACCATATCTTTATAAACTTGTTTCCCTGTCATAACATAGACAGATTCCATAATAGCAAGAATAAAAGTCATGCCAATGGTCAACGGTACAAATAAAAAATGATATAGCGCAACAGTAGCAAACTGTATGCGCGATATATCGACAACTTCTTCTACGGACATCATAAATTCTCCTAAGCTTAATTATAATATGGATTTATACCACTACAGCAACCAATTGTCTATTTTATACGCTATTTATCGGAAAATAATTGATATCTCGCAAGAACTAGTCTACCTCACATCATTAGATGTATGAGATAACCTTGCGAGCCTCGACGTTGAACAAACTGTTGATAAATATCATCAAATGATCTGGGTACAGAGGTTATTACTGATTCAAGCGACAATAATTGTTTTGCCCACGCCATTGTTTTAGGAAAGTCATGTTCGTTATACAACTCAATACGTTTATTTAAATAGTCCATTCGCATAAAGAGTGGTGCATAAGTTGAATCAACTAAAGTGAATAAATCACCCACAAAATAAGGTGCACGATTTTTCATCTGTTCTTCTAATCGTGCTAGGTTTTCTAAAAAACTGCTGTGAATTGCTTCATAAGCAGACTGATCGCTCGCAGAAATCATACCCGTTAATTGACTCAACATGGTTGAACCAAACTCAATCCAACTGCGACATAAGGCGCGCTCGACAGGATCAGAAGGAAGCATTTTTTTATTTGAAATTGATGCGATCAGTTCATTAATAACCGATGATTCAAAGATAGTGGTTTTGCCATCGACACGTAAAATCGGTACTTTTCCAAAAGGTGACACCTCTGCAAACCAATCAGGCAAGTTATCAGGGTCAAGATAGGTTAGTTTATGCGGTATATCACTATGCTGGAGTGATATTGCCCCACGTTGTGCAAAAGGACAAAAATCAAACATAATCAGCTCTAAATCCAGTGATTTTGCAGTATCAAATGGCCACGCCTTTATACCACCCTCAATCACAATCGCATTCACATCTTGTTGACGTAGTAATAATGCGGCGGCTGAGGCACGTAAACCAGCGGCACATAACACCAAATACTCTTTGTTTTTATCTAAAGTTGCAATATGGTTACGCAAATCGGGCAAAGGAATAAGCAGAGACCCTGGAATAAAGCTTTCTTCGTACTCTTCCTCATAGCGAACATCAATAATTTCTGCACCTTTATTCACCATTGTTTGCGCAACTTCAGGGCTTACCGAACGCAAGGCAGGTGTTGAGACTAACTCATCGAAATCGGCTTTTGATAATTTTAGTAATATGCCATCGGTAGTCATAAAGATCGACGCATTGCGCGCACCGCCAATAATCAATGCTTCTTCGCCAAAGGTATCGCCGCTACCTAGCAATGCTACCATTTTTGGTTCGTCATCCTTCAAATTTTCACGCCAAACTTCTGCCTCACCTTTCAGCAAAATAAAGAACGCATCGGCACTTGAACCTTGTTTAATAATTTCATCGCCTTTAGCAACACCCACCTCTTGACAACGTCTAGCTGCTTTTTCAACCACACTAATGGGTAATAAGCGAAATACTTTGGTAGACTTCAAAAACATCAAACGTTCTATTAACAGTTCATCGTCGCCTACTTCGGCAGAATCCGAAATATTTTTTAACGACAAATAATCATTAATAAGTGAGGTATCTATATGACATATCGTAGCGCTACTATCGGTACTGACTGTTATCGCATTATTAAACAAAATAGGTTGCGCATCTATTTGAGATGCAGATACATTGCTATTTTTGTTGTTTGAAAAATAGGCAGACCCTTTTACTACAAATAAAGAGTCTTCATTACTCGCAGGTTGGATATTAAAGCTTTCTCCACCTTTAATTTCAAAAATACGCAGGGCATCACTCGCACCTTTGAGCATTTCGAAAGTAAATTGGGTAAAGGGATAATAGTTTTTAGCTAAAAAAGCCAAGGCACGGTTCTTTCTATTCATCATTGCTCTCTCTAGGGGGTCACTGCCATTG
>WGBH01000155.1 GCA_015494435.1 Thiotrichaceae bacterium
CAGAGTCTTCACCACCTGCCTGGCAATAACGATTATGAACTTGTAATATCCGCATGAGGCTCTTCGTGCTGGCGCCTTAATTTTTCTTTTAAATTAAACATAAAACGTAATATAACGCCCCAAAAAAAATAGTATGGGATTGCGTTGTATGGCTTCTCAAACGCATCCTGGCCAATAGCAAGCACCCAAATTAAAACAAAGAAAACTAGTAAAATTAGAAGGCGATTTTGACCTTCTTTCCAACGAATGTGAGTGCATTCCCTGTACGCGTTTATCCATACTACAATTAGAATAAGATGCATCCATAGCCATGCTGTAGCTCCAATCACACCAAGACGAGCCAGAATCGAGATATATGAATTATGAGGCTCCCGAACTACTGCTCCACTTGCTAAAGTATAATCAATCAACGGCATACCATAACCAAGCCCAAACATGAATGTCTTGACACTTGAAGTCCACGCAAAGAAGAGTTCAGTCCACCATCCAATGCGCTGATGAACACCAGCTGCAGAACCTACGACACCATCAGCTGAGATCCCGCCAATTGTTGCAATATGTTTAGCTATGAAATCGACTGAAAGCTCCTGCCCCAACCTCCCCTCTAGCTGAATCCCAGTAAGAGGTAAAATTAAAAGAAATACCAAAATAAAAAAAAGGCTAAAAACAACCTGCCCAATAAGCTCTCGCCTATAGAGCAGCAACAATAAAAACAAAACAATTAACTGCAGATAGGTGATACGAGCCTGAAACAACAAAACCGCATAACCTATCAATACAGTAGCAATAAGAACTAATAAATAGTTAGGTATACTGCTCCCACCAACTTTAAATAATAATATATAAACTGATGCCCATAGTAGTAATTGCGCTGTATTTGCATAGGCAAATAAAACTGGTACTTCATGCCCGCCTCCAGCGACAATTGAAGGCGACCACCCCTGAAGAGTATCTTTAAATATAAATCCTATCGAATAAACACTAATGACGACTAAGACCCTTGGCAGCCAATAAAAAAAGCGCTCAAGATCTCTTTTCCTGGATACAGCAATAAACCCTACTATTATAAACAATGATTCAATAACATGACTTGCATCCCTCAAAGCCCACATACCAAACTCTGGAACCCCAGCGAGCGCCCGTCCTAGTCCATAAGCCCACCAAACAATAAATGGAAATAGAAAAACAACACTTGAAAGGCGACTATATACAATTAAATAATTTACCTTAAGAAGGACTAATAGAAGAACTAACTCACCCAATGGGACTCCACCCCCACCAACAGGAGGGATTCGAAGCTGCATAAAACCATAATTCAGCACTAGGTAGAGTCCTATAACCCAGAGAATTAAGTCATTACGGGTGAGTCGCATCATCATTTCACGAATAATGCCTTTGCTCGCTCAGCTGACATACTTTTCCAGAGATACTCTTTACTTCGGGCGACCGCTCCTTTGCTTAATCGTGCATACAACACCCTATCATTGCTCAATACTCTTATTGCATTCGACAGATCCTCAATGACCCTATCCTGCTCATTATCTATATTCACGGCTAATCCGCATGACCCATCTACAATCACACCAGGCCCACCCACATTTAAGCAAACAACAGGCAAACCATATGCCATAGATTCAAGTAAAACCATCCCACCAGAGTCATGCAAGCTAGGATAAAGAAAAAAATCATGCTTAGCATATACCTCCTTTAGCTCGCTCTGCCTGACCCATGGCACCCATGTAATGCTGTTATCAACCCCCAGATTTCTGGCCAAACGGCGCCAACGCTTTTCATCTGGGCCAGAGCCTACAATTGTTAACCGGGCATCCGGTATAGACTTGATAGTACTGGCAAATGCAGACAGGCCAAGATGCATACCTTTCCAATAAATCAACCTCCCCACATATAGGACCCTTACACCGCCCACATTAGGCTCCTGCTTGATTAGTGCTGGTAAAGTTTCAGAAAATGAAGGATCTAGCCCTATTCCTAGCAGGATTTTTGTTTTCCACCAATATCGCCTAGGTATTAAAGACTTAGTTTGTTGGGACGTGACAAAAATCCCTTTGGCCTGCCTAAAGGTCATCCACATAAGAGGGTCGACTTTGACTAGCTTATTTAACAAGTCACGTATGGCATCAAGAATCATACCCCGAATTCCGTACCCTTGGCGTAATTTTAACGGTACCTTTTCTCCCCCACCTACAGGGCCAAAAATAAAAGGAACTCCCAGATTACCCATAAAACTAGGCTGACGTATACTCACAAAGGTTACATGGTGGACAAAATCAAAACCTATCTCCTCGTGCTTTTCAATAATATGCCTATAGGCGCCCCACTGCCATAACAGATAATATAACCTAATCAATCCACTCTTCTTTTTCCAAGAACATATCTTTTCTGGTAAATCATAGTATATAAAATGTAGACTCTCTGGTTTTCTACAGTTTAGTAATTCTTTATCAATATTAGCTTTATTATTAGCACGCGTTATCACCCAAACTTCATGCCCTAGTTGCGAGAGTTCAATAGCCCACTCCCAACCAACTGAAGGCTCTGAACCTTTATTAGGTTCACATGCGTACGCAGATAGCAGTATTCTCATTAAATCCCTTTTAATTTTCCCAATGAAAATTCTGCATATCCAGGATCCTGGATAACGTTCTTACACCAGTTCTTAATATGATAATATTTGACCAGCTCCAAAACATATTCCCGACGTATACCTAAGAAACTAATATACCTATTTACCTGTTTTGATGAAATAATCTCAGATATATGATCCTGAGACTGATCAAGAAGGTACTCCTGCATAGAAAAGTAGTGACATATATCTTGCAAAGGCACCCCGCTTTTGATAGCGGCTTCCCAATCAAGGAGTGCTAGATTATCGGAGGCTATTTTTATATTCCATGGTGTAAAGTCACCATGCTCCCAGGTAGAAGGGAGTAATTGCGTTCCATCGAGTCCTCGTAAGGTATTTCTAATAAAGTCATACCCTGTAGAAGTCGAGATATTTTTAGCGTTTAGAGATTCTACCAATGGCGCGCTATCGCTGTTTATACTAACTGTACTGCCATGGTTAATAAGCTTTAACAGTACATCTACATGCTTCTCAGTAAACTCTTCATTCGAGAGCCCCCCTTCAACAACCGATTGTACAGAAACACCTCTATCCTCATTTAAAGAGTATAGCTTAGGTATGTTAAGTCCTCTGTCTTCTACGCTTAATTGCTCTAGAGTATTCGCTTCATTTACGATAGATTGTTTTGCTAGATGTCCGTAAGGCACTTTCACAACGCATGTGGGAAGAGCAGTGATATTATCGACATAAGTAATAACAAATTTCTGAAATTCACCATAAGTACCTACATAAATAACAGGCTGGCAGTTTTTTATCGCCTCCTCCCAGGAACAAGATCCATATTCATAGCACTCCCTCTTAAAATAGACCCGACGAACACCCGGGGCATATCTTAGAGCACCGACCCAATACATCCCGAGTATAATCCACCATTTAACCCTTGAAAGAATTGAATAAGGCCGCCAACAAATAAGGACTTTAAATCCAGCTCGGGCTTCACATGGGATAATCCATCTAGGACCATTTGTACCAGGAATAATGTAAAAGCGCTCTTCATTAGAACTTTTATCAGAATGAGAATAAACTGATATATTCGTGTTATGTATCACACGATAAACTTTCCTAAGAATACAGCTAGCGCTTAACACGTTCATTAGTTTGCTTTATCATGTAACCAATAACCACCGCCTTTACGTCACTAAGGACACCCTCCTCCGCTTGTGATGCATCAACAACCACCCCACCATTAACTGAAGTTATAAACTTCCTATAAGTTTCGATTTGACGTTCACACTCTCCAACTGAAACCTCCTGCTTCCGCCCTAAAACAACATCGGGTGATGCATCAAGTAGAATCCATAGCTTAGGCTTAGGAATAAGCCTTTCAAGAAATCTCGCGCCACCAGATTTATACCTATAGCGCTTAGGATCAATGAAAATATCATGATAATACCGGTCCCATATTCTCAGTGTAATATTTTTATGCCCATGAAATATCTTGTTCAACCATAGCTCCACTGTCCATAATTGAAGTTTAATCATAGAAAATAAAAAAGATCGTTCTGGCATTGCATGTGGATCAGATACATCTATATTATTATTTGAACGTTTGAACAAACCTGGCTTTAAGTGGCACACACCGATTTCTTTAGTTGTATTCTTTAAATCGCGAACTAGTGACTTAATTACTGTCGATTTACCTACCCCATCGACACCTAGAAAAACCACCTCATCTATATTGGATGAAGTCATTCTATATAAAAGCTCATACTTATAATATGAAAATAACCCTTTTAGCATAGTCATTGGTGATGAGGTGATATTTTTATAAACTAACATAGTTCGTAATTTCCACAGCATCATACCGAGCAAATGTTGCCTGTTATTAGCTAACAAATTCTCAACCAACTCTTTAGACAAGTTATGCCCAAATGTGCGAGATATAATCTCTATAACTTGATTCAAGTGCTTGCTAAATACAACTAGAATCTCATCAAGATATTTCTCTTTAATCCACCCCCCCACCAAATAACTCGAGAAAAGATTATTTACAGCCTCATACTTTATATCTGGAATAATAATTAACTCATTA
>WGBH01000156.1 GCA_015494435.1 Thiotrichaceae bacterium
ATTAATGGCAGCATCATTACTTATTTTCTTAAATAAATTAGCTATTATTATAGCGGTTATAGCTGCATTTTTTGCTATCACTTACCCATTTATGAAACGCCATACCTATTTGCCACAATTGTATTTAGGTATTTCGTTTGCTTTATCTATTCCGATGGCTTTTGCCCAAATTCAGAACTCAATACCTCCAGAAGCGTGGTTGTTATTTATTGCAAATATATTTTGGACAACAGCATATGACACAATGTATGCAATGGTAGACAGAAAAGATGACCTTAAAGCGGGTATTAAATCCACTGCAATATTATTTGGTGATTTGGATTATATTATTATTGCGATTATTCAAGCAATGATGATGTTAGTGCTGCTTTTGTTGGGGCTAAAACTTGAAATGAATAGCCCATACTACATAGCTTTAGTTGTTGTCGTAATACTTTTTATCTACCAAAATAGGCTGTTAAAATCGCGCAATATTGCTAACTATTTCAAAGCTTTTTTGAATAACAATTGGGTGGGTCTGGTTCTATTTTGTGGCATATTTTTTTCTTTCGCAATCAAATCATCATTAGGGGCTTAAATAAGAGTAACCTTGTTGCTGTAAATCCATCATACGTGGGACACCATTTCTAACCACCACAACATCATCAATCAAATCTAAATCGATTCCTTTGGTGCGTTTAATTGTTTTTATTGTATCGCCACATGCTGTAAAGGTTACATCTTGCATCATTAGACTTTCAATGCGTTTACGAAATTCACTTTGTTTAGTGACAAAATATATACCAGGGCCATAGGCAACTAATTCAATTTCTACATTGTCAACACCATAATACTTAGAAACATTGACAATATTAGATAAAACTTCTGCTTGAATTTCAGGATCTCTGGTATTCATTTGTATAACTAATTTGTGAATTTCAAACTCATCATTACCCGTAGAATCGTTAGCTATGACGGGAGTTTGCAGGGCACAGGCATTGATAATAACAATGCTAAGTATGAAGGCTAATTTTTTAATCATGATATTTCTCACTTGAAATCGACAATATTGAACCTTATTATAAGCCAACTGTCATAACATGGTCAAAAAAATAAGCAGATGAATATGGATAAAAATAATTCAGAAAATAACATAACACAAACTGCACAAATCTTTCAAAAAGTAAGTGCATCATTATCCCAAGAAATCTTTGGACAAGCCAAACTTGTCGATAGGTTGCTAATGGCATTATTGTCTCATGGGCACTTGTTGGTTGAAGGGGCTCCAGGTTTAGCAAAAACCACGGCAATTAAAGCATTGGCAGATAGGCTTGAAGGTGACTTTAAACGCATTCAGTTTACACCAGATTTATTACCTTCTGATTTAACTGGAACTGAAATTTACCGCGCACAAACAGGTGAGTTTGAATTTCAAAAAGGCCCGTTATTCCATAATCTAATCTTAGCCGATGAAGTTAATAGAGCTCCAGCTAAAGTACAATCAGCTTTATTGGAAGCAATGGGAGAACAACAGATTACAATCGGTAGCACAACTTATCCATTGCCTAAATTGTTTTTAGTTATGGCGACTCAAAACCCCATTGAGCAAGAGGGAACTTATCCCTTGCCAGAAGCACAATTGGATAGATTCCAAATGCATGTCGCCATTGATTATCCTGATGCAGAAACAGAAAAAGATATTCTAAAGTTGGCTCAAAATCGTGATATGGATGGTTATGAAAAGCCAGCAAAAGATTCTGTATTTTTAACGCAGGAAGTGGTTTTTGCTGCTCAACAACACGTGTTAAACCTTTATGTTGCAGAAAACTTAGAAAATTACATGGTTGAGCTCATTCTAGCTACTCGTAATCCTGCAAAATACGACAAACAATTAGCAGAGATGATAAATTATGGTGGTTCACCACGTGCGACTATTGCATTGGATAGATGTGCGCGAGCTCATGCTTTTCTACGAGGACGAGATCATTTGTTGCCAGAAGATATTCATGCTGTTATTCATGATGTTTTACGTCATCGTCTGATTTTAAGCTTTGAAGCTGAAGTAGAAGGTGTTACACCTGATGATATTATTGATCGATTACTTCGAGTGGTACCTATCGTTTAAATGATGAACCCAGCTACACAAGTCACAACTAAGGCATTGGTTGAACAGCAGTCTTATGCAAAAACCTTGTCACTCTCGAGTCGTAAGAAGGCAACTTCTGCAATTTCGGGCTTGCATGACTCGCGTTTTCGTGGACGAGGAATGGACTACCAAGAGTCTCGTGTCTATCAAGCTGGTGACGATATTCGAAATATGGATTGGTTAGTGACCGCTCGTACTGGTACGGCTCATACTAAATTGTTTCAAGAAGAACGCGAAAGACCGATTCATATTATCATGGATACAAATGTATCTATGTCCTTTGGTACGCGAAAAGAGTTTAAATCTGTTACCGCTGCAAAGGCAGCTTCTTTATTAGCATGGGCTGCTGTAAAAAATGGCGATAGAGTCGGTGTGATGAGTTATGGAAAAAATGGCATTCACCATGAAAAACCTGTAGGCGGCAAGCGCGGAATGATGCGTTTAATTGCTCATTTGGTGCAATCATCTAATCATGAAGCAGACAATGTTACGCCCTTAGAAGAAGCCCTACAACGTTTGCGTACGATTATTCGTCCGGGCTCGTTAGTCATTGTTGTTAGTGATTTTTACCATTTAGGAAAGGATGTTAAAAGGCATTTAATACAATTGAGTAAACATAATGACATTTTGTCTTTGTTTATTTCTGACCAATTTGAAGTCAGTACTCCTTTGCCTGCGGTTTATGGTATTCAAAATCAAGATAAAATCGTTGTATTTAATAGCGCAAAAGAAACTGAAAAGAAAAGCATGCAACAAAAACAGAATCAGCATTTAGAAAACATTTATGAAAATATTCAAAAATCAGGCGTACCAGTAATTCCGGTAATGACTGATGATAAATTGGAAGAAAAAATTAAACAAGGTCTTAAATCACCAAGTGCTGCGTGGTCTTTATGGAGGAAAGCACTGTAATGGATAAAACGGCAGCACAACAACAATTGCAATTACGCGATATTCACATGCCAGATGCGCCTAGTATATGGCCATTAGCTCCTGGTTGGTGGGTTTTGATTGTTTTGGCATTGATAGCAACTTATTTTTTGTATAAGTATTGGAAAAAGCAACACAAGAAAAAACAACTTATTGCCTTATTGCAACAGCAATTAACAGCAATTCATGATGAGTACCGTACAAATAAAGATAAACATAAATTAGCCGTGGCAGTTTCTGATTTACTCAAACGATTTGTGCGTTTTGTACTTAAAGATTCAGCAGCGACATCCTTAACAGGACAACAGTGGATTGACTACTTAAACAGTAAAACTGATGGAGATATATTTAGTCAGTTTACTGTACCATTGACGCAAGCCCAATATATTCAATCACCTGATTTTGATGTCCCTAGTCTTATTGCAGCAGTTAGAAATTATTTTCCTGCTGCCATGAAGCAAAAGGAGCAAAAATAATGTTAGAGTTTTTATGGATATGGGTGTTTTTATTATTGCCACTACCACTTTTGGTGTGGTTGCTGCCTGCGGTTAAACAAGCCAGTATAACCGCGGTGAAGGTGCCATTTTTTAATCATTTTTGGCAATCTTTATCCAGTCTTAATCAACAAACCAAATGGTGGTTAAAATTATTAGCTATTATTGCTTGGTTATTGTTGTTGGTTGCAGCGGCAAAACCTGTATGGGTTGGTGATGCTATTGC
>WGBH01000157.1 GCA_015494435.1 Thiotrichaceae bacterium
GAACAACTTGATGATGAATTCATCATGTTAGATGATGATAATCAACCAATCAAAAAAATTACAATTGATCATTTTATTTCAAAGAATGGTTGTTATAACGCTTATTATTATTACAACTTGTTAGAATGGAATCATAAAGGCACAGATTATGATATAGGACAGTATAATACTAAAGAAGTATTAATTAGAAAAAATTATGAGCTGTTTTCCTATTCAGTACGTGCTCCACAGATTATAAATCGTTTAATATTACAAGAAGTTGTAAATCAATTTTTCGCAATCGGTTTACAAAAGCGGATTGATCAGTGGAGTATCTATTTTAACTATGCTGTATCAATCTACCCCTCACTTTTTCAGCAAAAAATATTTCAAACACTCAATTGGCCAGAAACTCCTTTTAGCTGGGAATATACCTTTATTCCTACGAGCTACGCATTTGAAAACTATTATAAAGAAATTTACGATAAAAAAATATTCCTTCCTTCAATGACTTATAAAGAGAAAGTGAATATAAAAACCAAAGAGCTACAACCACATATCCGTTCGAGGGAGTTGTTTAAAAAAAATATCACCATGTTAACCGAAAATAATATGGTACATGGTGTACTTTCATTTAAAAAAAATGATATTGAATTTTATTTATTTGCTGTTCCCTATTTAGTTTTGATTGAAGAGTCATCCGATATTAGATTAAAACTTAACTATAAACTGCTAAACCCAAAACAAAAACAGCTTGATATTACCATTGCAATACTTTTATTTGGAAAAACACGTACCTATGTGAGACTTCAAGTAATAAATAATAAAAAGTACCAAGAGTCCATTATCGAAGTTCCTTTAGTATCGCAAGACTTATCCACTATTGATAAGGACTTTTTAGCACCATCAGAGCTTTTAGTTGAGGGAATGTATGATCTTAGCTTTGATCTTATCATTAATAAAAAGTATATCTATGCAACAAAATCCCCTTATCTTATTAAGCTAATTATTGTAAAAAAAGAAGAGATGGAAGCTTATTTAAGCTACAAACCAATAATAAAAAAAGAAAAGCAATCTTTTAAACATCATCTTACCAGCCCAATAGTTAGAGAATTTATAAAAAATATTCCTTTTATTGGACGATTAGCTCGCTTGCTATATAGGCTGTTAAGAGTAAATAGATTATTTATTCAACAAATTAATCTACAACAGAAGTTAGATGAATTATCAGTGTTCGTTGTCAAGCAACAACATCAAATTAATGGGTTACTAAATCAACAACAACATCAAATTAATGGGTTACTAAATCAACAACAACAGTTTGATAAGTTGCTAAAGCAACAAATTGATAAACTAGTACAGCAGGAAAGTAAATATAGAAAAATAGAAAGTATCATTAAATCTCAGATTTCAAGAGAAATTAATACACAATCCATACTGTTTCAAAAAAGGATTAATCAATTTATTACGGAAACAACTTCAAAAGAGCTTACTCAAAAGGAACAACAAACATTAAAAGATAATGCCGCCTCATTTGTGTTAGATGACTTTTATCTGGCATTTGAAAATAAATTTAGAGGCGAACGAAAAGAAATAGAAAAACGATACCATAAATATCTGAAATATCTAAATACATCCATTAAAACTGCCCTAGATATAGGCTGTGGTCGAGCAGAGTGGGTTGGCTTATTGCAAAAAAACGGTGTGAAGGCTCAAGGTATTGACCTTAACTTCGCAATGTTAAATGAGGGTGCTCGGTTTGGCATCAATCATCTACAAAAAATAGATGCCTTCGAGTTCTTCAAAAACTGTCCAGATGATAGCTTTGATTTAATAACAGCGTTTCACATTATAGAGCATATTCCCTATGAGCGATTATTTATCTTTTTACAAGAAATAAAGAGAATCTCAAAACCCAATGCCGTTATCCTGTTAGAAACACCAAACCCTGCTAATCTTTTAGTTTCGGCTTTTGAATTTTATAAAGATCCAACTCACCTTAACCCACTGCCTGCGGATGTGATGCAATTCACTGTAGAGTACATGGGCTTTGTGAATGTCAGTATTAAAAAGTTACACCCTTTCCCAGAGAGCATGAGAATAGAAGAATATTCTCAAACCGCCCAAGTACTCAATGATTATTTATATCAAGAACGGGATTATCTCATTGTTGCCCAAAATGGTAAGCAGAAAGCATTAGGTCACTCCTCCTTTAAAGAAAAAAGACCCAAACTTGCATTTGTGTCACCACTACCACCGCAGAAAACAGGCATCGCTTATTATAGTGCTGACTTACTTCCTGAGTTATCACAATACTATGATATTGATCTCATCAGGATACAAAGTCATATTGATGAAAAGAGCAATAGTAATCAGTTTCCAATGCGTAGCATAGAATGGTTCAAAATGCACCATAATGGTTATGACCGCGTTCTCTATCATTTCGGAAATTCCAAGTTTCATATCGAAATGCTTGATCTACTGGAAAATATACCAGGTATCATCGTTTTGCATGACTTTTATTTAACTGATTTATTAATACAAGCAGGACGATTAAGTCCTGCTATATACTATCGAGAACACGGTTATCGAGCCGTTTTAAATAGCACGGCCTATCCGTGCAATAAAAGTATATTAAATCAATCATTAGGTGTTATTGTTCATTCAGGCTACCCCAAGAAAATGCTCTTAAATTGGTATTACGATAGTTCATTCGTCAATTGGTCATGTATCCCTTTACTCAAAATGCCGCCTAAAAATAGTGAAGTATTACTTAGCAAAGAGATGCTAGGCTTTCCTGAAGATGCTTTTCTTGTTTGTAGTTTCGGTTTACTCAGACCCAATAAGAAAAACTATGCATTATTAGAAGCATGGAGAAATTCAACATTAAGTAATAATAAAAATTGCCATCTTATTTTTGTTGGTGACAACCTAACTAATACAGAGTACGGGAAAAAATTAGAAGAAAGTACCACTGACCATATACATATTACTAACTGGGTTGATGATATTACATTCAAAAGCTATCTTTCAAATGCCGATATAGGAGTACAATTACGCACCAACTCAACAGGAGAAACATCAGCGGCAATATTAGATTGTATGAACTATCAGCTTCCAACAATCGTTAATGCTAATGGCTCTAATCAAGAGCTACCCCGTGAAGCCGTTTATATGTTAGAGGATGATTTTGATATTGTAGATTTAAGCAAAGCACTAGAAACCCTCTATGCTAACGCTAACTCTGAGCGAGAGACACTAGCAGAAAAAGCAAAAGAACATATTGAGTCGCACCATAACCCGGTCAAATGTGCAAAACTTTATTATGAAAAGATGGAGCATGGCTACAAAAATAGCGGAATAAGCAAGCAGCTTATTGTTGATGAACTCAGTCAAAAAATCACAAACACGAAAGAGCTTGTAAAAACACTCTCATACTCAAATTTTACACAAATAAGACAAAAACAAATAGTAGTCGATGTTTCCAGTATTATTAAAAATGACTTAAAAACAGGGATAGAGCGAGTTGTTCGTTCACAAATAATAGCACTAATTAAAAATGCGCCCGTTAATATTAGAATTGAACCTGTTTACCTCTCAACAGAAGCCGATAATACAACTTATTATTACGCGAGAACTTACACTAAAGAATTATTAAATATAAAAAGTTTTAACTTGCCCGATGAACCTGTAAAAGTAAATAAAGATGATATTTTTTATGGGCTAGATCTATGTGCTAAAGAAGTAGCTAGTAGTGTGCAAAGTAATTTGTATCAATATTACAAATCATTAGGTGTAAAAATTGTCTTTATGGTTTATGACCTACTACCCATAACAAAACCGCATTTTTTTCCCACTAAAATGGAGAAAATACACCAACAATGGTTTGAAAATATTATAACAGTAGCAGATCAGCTTATCTGCATCTCAGAAAAAGTAGCCAAAGAGGTAAAGCAACACATAAATAAGCAGCAAATAGTAATAGATACTCTGCACTTAGGAGCAGATATTTCCAACAGTAACAATAAGCTGAAAGCAAAAAAACAAATTAAATCTAATAATGACGCTGTCACTTTTTTAATGGTAGGGACAATAG
>WGBH01000158.1 GCA_015494435.1 Thiotrichaceae bacterium
ACCTTAGTTGATTCAGTCCCTGATCTCGCATGGTGTGTGGATGAAACCATGAAAGAAATTGGTTTGCCTGTTTGTGGTGAAGCCAAAGTACGTCAATGGGTTGGTAATGGCGTGGTACGTTTAATGGAGCGCGCGATTGCAAATGATCTCAATGCTGAGCATGATGCGGTTTTATTTGAAAAAGGGATGCCTATTTTTAATGCGTTGTATGCAGATAATAATGCCAAGCGCAGTGGGCTTTATGACGGTGTTAAAGAAGGCTTAGCCTATCTTAAGTCATTGGATCTTAAAGTAGGGTGTATTACCAATAAAGACGAACGTTTTACCTTACCTATTTTAAGGGATTTAGGGATTATTGATGCATTCGAAATTATTATTAGCGGTGATACTTTGGAGAAGAAAAAACCTGATCCCTTACCACTTTTGCACGGTGCAAAGGAATTAGGTGTTAAAGCTGAAGATTCTTTGATGTTAGGGGATTCTCGCTCTGATGTGAAAGCTGCGCGTGCTGCAGGTTTTGATATTATCTGTATGTCCTATGGTTATAATCACGGTGAGGATATTTCTAACTATCATCCTGATGCTGTGATAGACTCAATGGTAGAGTTGCAAGACATACTAAAATAAATGACCTTAACAATAATCGGACGCAATTGAGAAAGTTTTAATGAAAAAATACTTGTATAAAAATCATAAACAAAGTTGGCGATGGTGTAGCTAAAGAGACTGTGCAACACCTTCTGTCACTTATTTTTGTCTAGGTAACTTTAGGCATCCCATTTTTATACAGGTTTATTCTCATGAATAAAGAAGAATTTGAACATTATTTGAGTCAAGGTTTTAACCGCATCCCCTTAATGCGAGAAGTATTGGCCGACCTTGATACGCCTCTTAGTACTTATCTGAAATTAGCCAATGGCCCTTATAGCTATTTATTTGAATCCGTTCAAGGAGGTGAAAAATGGGGGCGTTATTCTATTATTGGCTTGCCAGCTCAAACCATTATTCATGTCAATGACCAACAGGTTGAGGTAACTAAGAACTATCAAGTGATTAGTTCTGAAATCGTTGCTGATCCTTTGGCATGGATAGAAGATTATCAAAAACAGATTAAGGTGCCTGAAATAGAGGGAATGCCAATTTTTACAGGTGGATTAGTCGGTTATTTTGGCTATGATATTATCCGTTATATTGAGCCAAAACTTGCACAAACCCCAATCAAAAAAGACGCAATTAATACCGCTGATATTTTACTAATGCTATCGGATGAAGTGGTTGTTTTTGATAATCTTAAAGGTAAATTATTTTTGATCGTTCATGCTAAAGCCAATGGATACGAACAGGCTAAAAAGCGTTTGAATTATTTAGAGCGTACTTTGCGTGAGCCGATTCGTGGTTATCAAGCGGCAAAAATAGCACAAACAATTCATGAAACAGATTTCATTTCGGGTTTTAGTGAACAAGGTTATAAAGAGGCGGTTAAAAAGGCTAAAGATTATATTGTAGCAGGGGATATTATGCAGGTAGTGTTGTCGCAACGCCTTAGCATACCATTTAAAGCCCCTTCTATTGATTTATACCGTGCTTTACGTTCTCTTAATCCTTCCCCTTATATGTATTTTCTTAATTTGGATGAATGTCAAATAGTCGGCTCTTCTCCAGAAATATTAGTACGTTTAGAAGAGGATGAAATTACCGTGCGTCCTATTGCAGGTACACGACAACGTGGTCGTGATGAAGCGCATGATAAGGCAATGGAAGAAGAGTTATTAAGCGATCCAAAAGAATTAGCAGAGCATTTAATGCTCATTGATCTTGGGCGAAATGATGTAGGGCGTGTGAGTCAAATCGGTACGGTGAAACTCACTGAGAAAATGTTTGTCGAGCGTTATTCGCATGTGATGCATATTGTTTCTAATGTCGTTGGTAAAATTATGCCTGATATGACGGCTATTGATGTTTTACGAGCAACTTTCCCAGCAGGAACAGTCAGTGGGGCTGCTAAAATACGTGCAATGGAAATTATTGATGAATTAGAACCTGTTAAACGAGGTATCTATTCAGGAGCCGTTGGTTATTTGGGTTGGAATGGTAACATGGACACAGCTATCGCCATCCGCACTGCTGTGATTAAAGATAATATTCTTAATATTCAAGCGGGAGCAGGTATTGTTTATGACTCTGTGCCTGAACTGGAATGGAAAGAAACGATGAATAAAGCCCGTGCAGTTTTTAAAGCCGTTGAAAAAGCAGTTGCAGGTCTTGATGGTGTGCATAAGTAATTGTTTATAGGAGAAATAAGAGTATGATTTTAATGATTGATAATTACGACTCATTCACCTATAACTTAGTGCAATACTTAGGTGAATTGGGTGCTGATATGCTAGTCAAACGCAATGATCAAATCACACTGAAGGAAATAGAACAACTTGCGCCCGAGCGTATTATTATCTCTCCTGGGCCTTGTACGCCAACAGAAGCAGGTATTTCTTTGGAGCTGATAACACATTATGCAGGAAAATTACCGCTATTTGGCGTTTGCTTAGGGCATCAATCGATAGGGCAAGCCTTTGGTGGACATATTATTCGTGCCAAAGAGGTTATGCACGGTAAGACTTCTTTAATGCACCATATAGATGCTGGAGTCTTTCAAGGTTTAAGCAATCCCTTTGAAGCCACCCGTTACCATTCACTTGTGATTGAAAAAGAAACCCTGCCAAAATGTTTAGAAATCACCGCATGGACTGAAACAAAAGCGGGTGAAATGGATGAAATTATGGGGGTGCGTCATAAAGAATTTAAACTCGAAGGAGTACAATTCCATCCTGAGTCAATACTGAGTCAACACGGGCATGATATGTTGCAGAATTTTTTAGAATTATAAACTGAAATAGGGTGCCTGAAATACATCTGATAAAAGGTTAACTAATATGAGTCATTATAAAATTCCAGCTAGCTTGTTAAAACGTTTAGGCGCCATGTTCTATGATTCTTTACTCTTTGGCTCGGTTATTTTAGTGATAGGCTTTATCTCTATGTTAGCAATCACCAGTCTTACAGGAATAGAAAATGTTGCTCGAGGCAGTATTTTTGCTAAGCTATTTTTTATCTATTTGCTTGTTTTAGGCTATTTATTTTTCGGTTGGTTCTGGACGCATGGTGGACAAACGCTCGGTATGAGAGCATGGAAACTAGAAGTGATTACCTTTGATGGAAAGCCAATAAGCTGGACACAGGCATTATTTCGCTATGTCTATTCTATTATTAGTTGGATTCCCTTTGGTGCAGGTTATCTATGGATGCTGTTTGATAAAAATAAACTGGCCTTTCATGACAGTGTTTCTAAAACGGCTATCGTTTATAAACATTAAGCGCTGGTGCAAAATTAATCCAGCATAAAAACAGCCATCATTAAAAAGATGGCTTCTGTGAGTTCAATACTAAGTCCTAAAATATCGCCTGTAATACCTTTTAAACGCATAATAGCCCAGTGTCGTATGGTATAAGCTAATAAACTAATAACAATTAATACCATTAGGTTAGTTACAATATAAACTACAATAGTGATTGAGAAGAGGATTAATGCGACGATTTCAGGGTATTCTGTTTTTTTTAACTCAAACGCTAATCCTTGTTGTTGTGCAACAGGAGAATAGGTTAATAAACCAATAGCGACGGCTCGCCCTATAACAGGGGCTAATAATAAGCTCCAATAACTTAATTCTGTATTTAGTATGGTGACAATGGCTGAATACTTAAGAAGTAAGATTAGAAAAATAGCACTAATGCCAATAGGTCCTGAAGCTGGGTCTTTCATAATGCTTAATGTGCGTTCGGTACTGCCTTGTCCACCGACAAATCCATCAGCCGTGTCGGCAAGCCCATCTAAATGTAATGCGCCTGTTATTAAAACCCAAACAGCAATAAGAATGGCAGCTACCATTGAGTGGATGCTGATATTGACAAGATCAGAGGTAGTGGAGGCGATGAGGGTTAAGAATAAACCAATACATAGTCCGATAATGGGATAATAAAGAATAGAACGGGAAATTTCTTCCTCGCTCATTGATGAAATTTGAGGGGTTGGTATGCGTGTCAAAAAGGTTTGGGCAATAAAAAATGACTTGGCAAAAGGTGACATGAAGTTTCACTCGGTTTTATAATGAATGGATTAGACCGAATGCTGCCCATGAGAAATCAATGTACCCCATTCGCCCGTGTCATCGTGATACATGCGAATTGTTGAAAGGCTCGCATAGTCTACATTTAATCGAAATAGATTTTCTTCTTGCATCCCTAATATATGCATCAGAATAACACGAATCACACCTGCATGTGTGACCAGTAAAATACGTTTGTTTTCGTGTTTTTCTGTGATTTTTTTAAGACTTTTTAAGACGCGCGCACGAAAATCATGAAAATCCTCACCCTCAGGTGGTGTTTGTTGGGTGGGTGAGAGCCACCAACGTCTAAGAATTTCACTATCTTCTTCGATAACATCATCAGGTGATTGCCCTTCCCATGCACCAAAATCAATTTCTTGAAAGGCTTCAATAATCTCTAGTTTGACATCTTCTTGAGTTGCTAATGATTCTGAAAACTCGGCACAGCGAGACAAAGGTGATGAGATAATCACATCCCAGAATAGATCCCCCTGTAACGTTGTTTGCATCTGATTCCAACCATTGTTTGTTAGCTTATCATCGGTACTACCGCGAAAAATATCGCCGCCTTCTACTTCACCGTGACGAAGTAGGTCTATAATTGTTGTTTTTGGCATAATGTTTTAACTATATATTTAACTATTTGATACTTCAGCTTCAGCAAACGTTGCCATATTATTGTGTAGAGCCAGTGCTTGTTTTATTAATGGAATAACAATGGCAGCACCGCTTGCTTCTCCTAAGCGAAGTTGCAAAGCAATTAATGCTTTAACTTCTAGTGCAGAAAGTATTTTTTTATGTCCTGATTCCGCAGAACAGTGAGAGAATAACATCCATTGTTTCACATCTTTGTTAATGTTTATTGCAACGAGCGCGGCAACAGTTGTAATAAACCCATCGACTAATACAGGAATCCCTTGTTGTGGACAGCGTATAAAAGCTGCAACAAGTGCTGCTATTTCAAAGCCTCCCATAATAAGTAATAGAGTTAATGGATCGCTTTTTTGCTGACTCGTTAAGTTATTCTGTTTATTTAATTCTTTTTTATAACGTCTAAGTATAGAGGATATCACATTTGATTTGTGTTTAATCCCTGTTTTGTCTAATCCTGTTCCAGCACCGGTTAAGATAGTAGTATCTGGGATGTCTAATAATTCACAGGCGATTGCGGTTGCGCTGGTGGTATTAGCAATCCCCATTTCACCGCCAATAAATAATTGTGCATGACAAGCGTTTGCTCGTTCTGCGGCTTCTTTTCCTGCTTGTAGTGCTTGTTGTAATTGCGCTTCATTCATCGCATTCATTTGAGCAATATTTTGGGTGGAATTACCTGCTCTAGCTCGAATAACATTATTTAGTTTAGGGAGATTTTTTACCCCAACATCAATAATTTCTAATTTTGCTTGATTATGTTTGGCTAAAACACTAATCGCGGCTCCACCTGCAATAAAGTTTTTTACCATTTCTCCTGTTACAATCTGAGGAAAAGCGGAGACACCTTCATCAGCAACACCATGATCTGCTGCAAAAATACTAATATGAATTTGCTTTAACTCAGGTTTCTCTACCCCTTGCCATGCAGAAAATTGAATGGCTAAATTTTCTAATAGCCCTAAAGAGCCAGCAGGTTTAGTTAATATGGCTTGTCTTGTTTCTGCATTTTTTTGTGCTACTTTGTCAATAGAAGCAATTGAATGATGAATCCAGTTTAATGGCATTTATAAAATTCCTTTTAAGGTGAGCGGTAATCCCGCAACAGTTAAAATAACACGATCCGCAAGTAGTGCTATTTGTTGATGTAAACTACCTGCTAAATCAATAAACTGACGACTTAATTGATCCATTGGGACAATACCTAGGCCTGTTTCATTACTTACCAAAATAATATCTAGCTGAGAGTGAGATAACAAATCAAGAAAAGCATCAATTTCAAGTTGCCGTTGTTCCTGATCAAGTTTGCACAATAGATTGGTCAGCCATAAAGTCAAACAATCTATTAAAACTAAATAATGATTATCTGTTTGAACCTTTTTATTGAACTGTTCAAGAAGGTTTGCTAATGCAATGGGTTCTTCAATGGTGTGCCAATTAACGTTTTGTTCTATACGTCGGTGTTGATGCAGGATAATACGTTGTTCCATTTCATTATCATAGGCTTGCGCAGTTGCAATATAGATTAATTTCTTTTGAGATTGAATCGCTATTTTTTCAGCGTATAAACTTTTACCTGATTTCGCCCCTCCTAAAACTAATGTTATCATCTTTTGTAAGACTCATTTTAATGGAATGAATGGGCATCCTTCATATATCTAAAAAGTAGTTTACACTTTTTCCACCATGTTATTGCGAGGAGCTTTCTGAATTTATTTACAAACGACGAAGCAATCTCTTTAAGTTATAAGATAAAAAATTGCTTCGTCGTTGATTCGCTACGCTAATCAAGCTCCTCGCAATAACGTGATATTTTAGAGTACAGGTAACGTAACGACTAAGGTGTTAACTGGGGAATGAAGGATGCCCAAATTTTATATGATTTTTTTGGAACGGTTTCTAGTATCTTTCCTTATCTCATTAGATAATGATAAACACGAAAAATATAAATCAATGAGAAATTTGCATGACTAC
>WGBH01000159.1 GCA_015494435.1 Thiotrichaceae bacterium
GGATATAATAAAATCCTTAAACTAAATGGACCTGTTGCATCAAAAAAAAAACGGAAAGATTTGTCAAATATTTTTAGTCCAGGGAACTGGACCAGGAGGCTGGTCTGAACAAATACCATTATGGTTTTAGTGAGTACGACCCCGAACTGGGCCGCTGGAACCGCCCGGACCCCATGTATTACGCCGATCCCGGCGTTTCGCCCTACGCCTTTGTGGGCAACGACCCGCTGAACCGCTATGATGTGCGGGGGCTGCTTAAGGCGTCGCAATATGTTTGGAATGTTGAGTGGCAGTTAAACTGGAGTGCTGAATATCAGAATGGAATAACGGGCGACTTTACAACTACAGGCGGTGTTTCCGTTTATGGTGATGGCCGGGGAACGTTGATCGTATCGGGCAGAAATTTCAGTTTAACTTTTACCGGCATCGAAGGTGCAATGAGTTTTGAGTATAAAAAAGCGCTGGAAGAAGACAGGATATACCTGGAATATTTAAGAAACATGATGTGGACATCTGTATATTTCGAAAAACTCGATGCTTCTTTCAAAGCTCAAATTATGGATGCTTCCGGCTCCTTGATAAAATTCCCAGATCCACTTAAGGAAGATGATGGTTTTTTTTATCACGATCCAAGGAATCCAAATTATTGGTATGAAAGAATGGATACTGAAAGAGAATATGAAAGGGGACCCTGGGATTGTTCATACTGTAGATGGCAGGCAGATATTCTTTCTGGGTTGTTACCAGCCAATACCCCACGATATACTACTAAAGATATTTACGAAGATACACCTGGTGCGGAATATACCCCTGGAGATATCTCTACCTGGCATGAAGGAGATTACTTGGTTTTTCCTGGACATATTGGGAGCTGGACAGAAAATTATAGAGGAAAAAAAGGAATGTGGCATAACAGTAGTTATAATAGAAGATTTCCAGAATCAGGTAAGGTAAATTTTATGCCATATGGTAGCGCATATTGGAATTATTATATTAGTAATCCAAAAATCGGATGGCCTTGGCGTATTCCACATAGGAAAAGGAAAGGGATAAAATGAAAATAATATTTCTCTTCTTAACTTTTTTTTATATACACATTTCATATTCACAAAACTATGTAATAAAGAAGATTGAGATAAATATTGACAATAAAATAGATGGAATATGTCCGGTATATGATCAATACACCGGTATACTACTTATAGGCGGTATCAGCCTGGATAAGGATCTAAACGTATATGTTGTTGATTTTGGAGATAGTTCAATTAAAAAATTTGATAATAGTGGTAAATTTCTTGGGAAAACTAAAACGAAAGGGATTTCTTTTGGAAATGTATATTACTACAATAATAAAATTTTCTCTTTGAATCAGTATAAACGTAAAAACGATCTATATATATTTAATTCTAATACGTTAGAGTTGCTTTCATACAAAACACATATTTACGAATTTCGTACAGGAGATCAACCCTGTTTTTTTCAAGACGGTTTATTAGTTATAGATCAATTGGACCGATTCCATGTTTATGATCTACGTAAATTAAAAATGGTTTATAATTTAAAAAGCCCTTTTAATTATTGTAAATATAGGGATTTGTCTGAACAGGAATTGGAGTTTTTAATGAACCGTCAACAACTCAATTCAAATCCAGGTTACATAGGGAGAATAACGAACTATTTTTTATTTTTTAAGGAAGATTATTCTGTTGATGATAAATTTAATTTAGCGCTAATAAATGTTGATGAGAATTCAATTTTGAAAAGTACCTTTTCAGTTATAAGAAATAAAAATATTTATGGAATTGTTTTTCATGATCAAGTTGGATTATTGAAATCACATGGATATTTTTACATTTTAGGATTTGAAGACGGAAAGATGGTTATAAATTTGATAGATTTAAAAAAGCTTTTTCCAATGGTGAAAATATCTCAACATTAGTGGAGAAGCTATTCTTGTCGTCCTTTATTGTAATGTAATCCCCCCGAAAATTGATTGTTTTTAAAAGTAGAGTTTTCTTATGTTTTTTAATTAAGGAGATTCTAAAATGAGGAAATCATGTTACACTGACAGTCAAATATTATCCACCTTAAACGGTTGTCCAGTTTTTGGGGTCCATTATAGACAACGCATCACCTGGGAACGGATCAATTAGAGCTAAGGGGCCCGGTAAGAGATAATCCTGCCTGACGGCGGGAAAGAGGCGCCGTCCTAACGAATGAAATAGAGGAATTCCCGTGGATTCAGAATTTGTATTGCCAGGTTCCGGCGGATATCCAGCAGGTCCTTGTCGCCGGTAAGCAAAACAGCCGCATTGCAGGCGATGGCCGAGGCCAGTACCTTTTCATCATCGGGGTCTCTAAGACTTATGGGGCATGGTTCTCCATTGTATGGAACGATCTTAAAGGACTTTAAAAACCTTACCAGATTTGCAACCTGAGCTTCCGGCATTTTAAATTTAGTCAGTAATATGCGCCGGAACTCTTCTAATACAACATCTCCGACAAGGAGTTCATGTTCCTTGAGGA
>WGBH01000160.1 GCA_015494435.1 Thiotrichaceae bacterium
GAGTAATATCTTAATGGTTAAATTCTTAGCTATATGTGCATTATCATTGTTAAGCACAATGCTTAATGCGGTGGAATTGCCTGATTTTGTCAAATTGGTCAAAGAGCATCGTGCCGCTGTCGTGAATATCAGCATTGAAAGAGAGGAATATCAACAACAAAAAGTTTTATCCTATAAAAAAGAATTGTCAGAGGGTGATAGTAAGATTAGTAGGCATTCTTTTCAGGATGAAGAGCCTTTCAATGAAGATCCCTCGGATGATGAGCTAAGTTCTCTTGGTTCGGGTTTTATTCTATCTTCTGATGGCTATGTGGTAACAAATTACCATGTGATCAGTGGAGCAGATAAGATTACTGTTAAGCTCAGTGATCGTCGTGAATTATCGGCAACACTCATTGGTAGCGATAAACGTAGTGATATTGCCTTATTAAAAATTGAAGGTTCTCATTTTCCAGCGCTTAAAGTGGGAAGTTCTAGTGAATTGGAAGTAGGGGAATGGGTGGTTGCGATTGGCTCACCCTTTGGCTTTGATCATAGCGTGACAGCAGGGATTGTGAGCGCAAAAGGGCGGAGTCTACCTGAAGAAAACTATGTGCCATTTATTCAGACCGATGTGGCAATTAACCCTGGTAATTCAGGAGGTCCTTTATTTAATATGAAGGGGGAAGTGGTCGGAATTAATTCACAGATTTATAGCCAATCGGGAGGTTTTATGGGCGTTTCTTTTGCCATCCCCGCTGATGTTGTGACCAATGTGGTAGGGCAACTTAAGTCAATAGGGCGCGTTAGACGCGGTTGGCTTGGCGTGTATATTCAGGAGGTCACGGTTGCTTTAGCAAAATCTTTTGGTTTGAGTGAACCATCAGGGGCATTAATTGCGGAGGTGATTGAAAAAGGTCCTGCTGCTTCAATATTAAAGCAGGGTGATATTGTGCTTGAATTTAATCATAAAAAAATAGATATGGCCTCTGACTTAACTATTATTGTCGGTAGAACCTCTTTTGATAAAAAAATTGATGTGAAAATTCGCAGAGATGGCCATACGCAAATAGTTAAACTAAAATTAGGTGAGTTGCCGCCACCTAAAATAATAAAAAAAGTGCAAAGCCACCCTAAAATAACTGTAAAAGCAAATACGGTGATGGGAATGGAATTAGAAAATTTAAGCGTTAAAAATCGCCAAAAATTACAAATTAAAAAGGGGGTACGTGTTGTATCGATTGCTTCAGGGGCAGCATATAAAGCAGGGATGCAAGTCGGTGATATTATTAAAACATTTAACGGACAGCCAGTGACCAGTATCAAGCAGCTTAAACGTTTAGTCAATAGTTTGCCAAATTCCACGCCTGTTGCGGCCTTGGTGTTACGTGATGGAATGGCACAATTTGTGGCTTTTCTGATTGAGCATGAATAAAAAAAATAGTGAAGAAATAATCTCAAATTCAAACACGCTAATAGTGTATTATCGCCAAGGCTGTCATTTGTGTGAACAAATGCTGGTCTCTTTATATCAGCAACAGATAATGCATCAAAGCCGTGTTGAATTTGAGATTGAAATCATTGATATTGATGATGATCCTGAACTATTACAGCAATACAATATTGATGTCCCCGTTGTGATGTACCAAGACGAAGTGATTTTTTATCATTTTTTTGATGAAAAAGAATTTGAAGACACCTTGAAGAAAATGAAAAAGTGATAATAATTAATGGCTGAAGCAAACCAAAATATACGAAATTTTTCCATAATAGCACATATCGATCATGGTAAATCAACGCTCTCTGATCGTTTTATCCAATATTGTGGTGGTTTGAGTGATCGAGAAATGGATTCGCAAGTGCTTGATTCAATGGATATTGAGCGAGAGCGTGGCATTACTATTAAGGCGCAAAGTGTCTCCTTAGACTATAAGGCACGAGACGGTAATATTTATCACCTTAACTTTATTGATACCCCGGGGCATGTCGATTTTTCCTATGAAGTTTCGCGCTCACTGTCTGCTTGTGAAGGTGCATTATTGGTTGTAGATGCATCACAGGGTGTTGAAGCTCAAAGCGTTGCTAATTGCTATACGGCTATTGACCTTGATTTGGAAGTAGTACCTGTTTTAAATAAGATTGATTTACCTGCAGCGGATGTTGATCGTGTCAGTGTAGAAATTGAAGAAGTCATTGGTATTGATGCAACCGATGCCATTCATGTGAGCGCTAAAACTGGTCTTGGAATTGAAGATTTATTGGAACAATTAGTGGAGCGTATTCCGCCGCCTAAAGGTGATCCCGATGCCCCATTGGAAGCACTGATTATTGATTCATGGTTTGACAATTATCTAGGCGTGGTTTCTTTAGTACGCATCAAACAAGGACGCTTGCGTAAAAAGCAAAAAATTAAAGCGATGTCTACAGGAATGTCTTTTCAAGTAGATCGTGTTGGTGTGTATACCCCTAAAAGTGTTGATCGTGAAACGTTAGAAATTGGTGAAGTTGGCTTTGTGATTGCAGGCATTAAAGATATTGAAACTGCTAAAGTTGGCGATACCATTACTGATTTAAAAAATCCAGCTAAAACGCCCTTAAGAGGATTTAAAGAAGTTCAGCCGCGTGTCTTTGCAGGTGTTTTTCCTGTAAATGCAGAAAATTTTGAAAATTTACGCGAGGCCTTGGATAAATTGCATTTAAATGATGCATCACTGCATTTTGAACCCGAAACCTCGGAAGCGTTGGGCTTTGGTTTTCGTTGCGGTTTTTTGGGTATGTTGCATATGGAAATCATTCAAGAGCGATTGGAACGTGAATATAATTTGGATCTTATTACCACCGCACCCACGGTCGTCTACGAAGTTGAACAAACGAATGGAGCGGTCATTGAAATTCACAACCCAGCTCAATTACCCGTAGTTAATAAAATCGAAGAAATACGAGAACCTATTATCCGTGGTACTATCATGTTGCCACAAGAATATGTAGGTAATGTGATTTCACTTTGTATAGAAAAGCGGGGTGTGCA
>WGBH01000161.1 GCA_015494435.1 Thiotrichaceae bacterium
GACAAAATGCACACGTTAACATGACAGGAATGGTATGTTGCCAATTTATTGAGGCATCAAAATCTATATGGAGAGAATTCCACAACAGATAGGCCCAAAATAAAACCACATACACACTAACTAATTGATTTATCTTTGACACAGAAAAAGGCCCAGGCCCTATAAATACATTCTTAATATTTTCAAAGAATGAGTCGTTATTCCGCGTCAGAACAATTTTAAACAAAGGACCAGTCACTTTATCTTCAAGAAGAGCAACATGATTCTCCCAATTTTCTTGCCATTGCTTACTGCCCCTATTAACACAGTACCAGGCAAATGAAAAAAGCAGACCAAGACAGCTGATTATTACGGATAAAAAATCCTTTTTATTTACGTTAACAGAAGACAAATTCTGTACGACTCCAAATGCTACCAATGTAGCACCAATAAAGGTCCAGAAATATTTTGCTCTTTCCCAATACAAGCTAATTTCAAACTCCCTCGTTCTAACAGCATATTCAAATGCCTTTCTATAGTAATGTTTTTTTGGGTTATCATCCTTGCTTTGCTCATCAATTGTTACATCAAGACCAAATCGACTTTTATATTCGGATTCAGATATTGTTTGCATTTTTCATTTGTTTTTAGGCGAACGATTGAGATAACCTGCCCGCCGTGCAACTACCGATTAACTTCATTAACGGATATGTGCTTGAATATACACAAAATTCGCCAACGAATTGCGGGTCAGGTTAATTGACTGGTTCGGTGATATTTATCGTTTGCTTTGCTCAGCAGCTTTTCTGATATATTCCCGAAATTCTTCGGCAGACATTTTTGAATGCCTTCCATCATAAGTATCACCTAATGCATTGTATGTAGATGCTTTGGCAAATATTACTAATGAGCCAGAAAACCACCTTGTTATTACTCTTGATTCTTTAGGCAACGGCAACTCATTACCTACTTCGTCGTGGCCGTAAAACCCTGCATCCCAATACGTTCTATCAACATAGTGCATACGTGTAATTTCTGTTAACTCCTCACGTACATCATTATAATTTTTATATACTCCACTGGGATTAAGAGGTTTTAACTCTATACGAAAATAGGCCCATTCGTATGGTGCATTGAATGACTGAAAAAGCATATGATCTGGCTTTATTATGTCTGCACTTCTTCCACTGTCACTAAAATATAGCTCAATACACTCATGTTCGGCAGAGTAGCCTGCGCCATAAAGGTCTAAACCGCCACCTGTAGGGAAGAATGTGTGGTTCAAATTGTGATCTTGACCAATAATATTACAGACATTGATAATTCCTTCTGGATTTCCCCATACAGCTTGCTCTGGTATGTTGTTATTAAATAAACCCGATAATGTTTGCTCCCATTGTACAAGATTTTGTTTTCTGTATTCTTCAAGTGACATAATATTCCCCCCCTTGTGATTTTTGATTGTTTACGCACCGAACGACCAAGCTCAGGGGCAAGCGGGCTTAGCAGCACGAAGCTTGGATAACCTGAGTATGTGGCAGAAGCGATGGACCTCAAAAAACCCGCTGCTCCCGCTTGTCCCTTGAAGCGCCTTGTTGGCCCAAAAATTTTTTTGGTCCACACCATTGAATATCACCAAAAATACTAAACCACATAGCGATATTCGATACGGATAGACCTGAATAAGAGTGTATTACCGTTTTGAAGAAATTATTGGCACTTAATTACTATTGCGACTCTTCCAACATTGTATATAGGTAGGTATTACATGGATTTTTATTTTTTACGGTGGAATTTTTTTATTTATGTTGTCGAAGCTCTTACATTTTCGCTCGTGTATTCACTGATATAACCTGCACGATATAATAACAAACTGAATCTCACTACAAATCACAAATTAAATGTCTCATATTAGGGGGATGATATGCACAATTTAATTTATCAAATTACATCATTTTCAACGTGCGATTTATTTTGAAAGGGCCAACGACCAAGCTCAGGGGCAAGCGGGATTAGCAGCACGAAGCTTGGATAACCTGAGTATGTGGCAGAAGCGATGGACCACAAAAACCCGCTGCTCCCGCTTGTCCCTTGAAGCGCCTTGTTGGCCCAAAAATTTTTTTGGTCCACACCATTGAATATCACCAAAAATACTAAACCATATAGCGATATTCGATACGGATAGACCTGAATAAGAGTGTATTACCGTTTTGAAGAAATTATTGGCAGTTAATTACTATTGCGACAATTCACATTTTGTATATAGGTAGGTATTATTACATCGTTTTTTATTTTCTTACCGTTGATTATTTTTATTATGTTTATGTTATCGAAGCTCTAACATTATCGCTCCTGTATTCACTGTTATAACTTGCACGATATAATACCAAACTGAATCTCACTACAAATCACAAATTAAATGTCTCATATTAGGGGGTGTTTTGCACAATTTAATTTGTCAAATTACATCATTTTCAACGTGCGATTTATTTTGAAAGGGCCAACGACCAAGCTCAGGGGCAAGCGGGCTTAGCAGCACGAGGCTTGGATAAACTGAGTATGTGGCAGAAGCGATTGACCACAAAAACCCGCTGCTCCCGCTTGTCCCTTGA